>DASYVG010000095.1:0-4822 GCA_035937255.1 Chthoniobacterales bacterium
GTATCTCTGCGCGGCAGCAGTCTTCTGGACGGTGACCGTCCACGCGCGCGAGCCAATTCAGCCGCCGCCAACGCAGACCGTTCGTGCACGGGATCTCGGAATTCCATTCGAAGGCACACCGGGCAAGTTCAACGCGATCACGGATGTCGCAGGCGTGGAAGTTGGATACACCACGCTGATCAGCGGTGAGGGTAAGCTAGAGGCCGGCAAAGGCCCGGTGCGAACTGGCGTGACCGCAATTCTGCCGCGCGGCCCGGAGTCATTCGACGATCCGGTTTACGCCGGCTACTTCAGCTTGAACGGAAACGGCGAGATGACCGGAACTGCCTGGGTCGACGAAAGCGGGTTTCTGGAAGGCCCGGTCGTGATCACGAACACCCACAGCGTCGGGGTTGCGCGCGACGCCGTTATCGCCTGGCGTGTCGCGCATGGTCCGCCCGATCCCACCGGTTTCTCATGGAGCCTGCCAGTCGTCGCGGAGACATGGGACGGATATCTTAACGACATCAATGGCTTTCACGTAAAACCCGAAGACGTCGTGCATGCACTCGATACCGCGAAAGGTGGCTCCGTCGCTGAGGGAAGCATCGGCGGCGGCACGGGGATGATCTGCTATGAGTTCAAGGGAGGAAATGGCAGCGCCTCGCGCGTCGTCGATATGAAAGACAAGACCGCGCCCGCAGCTCCGTCGTACACGGTGGCCGCTTTCGTTCAGGCGAACTGCGGCCGACGTCGCGGCCTCACGATCGCTGGCGTTCCGGTCGGGAAAGAGATCCCCGAAAATGCCGTTTACAGTCAGGACACTGGCTCGATTATCATCGTGATCGCGACCGACGCGCCACTCTTGCCCAACCAGTTGAAGCGTCTCGCCCGCCGCGCCAGCATGGGATTGGCCCGCACCGGCAGCGTCTCCGGGAATGGCTCCGGCGATCTCTTCCTCGCGTTCTCGACCGCCAATCGGCACGCCAGCGATCCGTCACAGGCTACGCATTCCGTCGAGACTGTGCCTAACGATCGGATGGATCCAATCTTCATCGCCACCGTCCAGTCGGTCGAAGAAGCGATCGTGAATGCGCTGGTCGATAATCAAAGCATGACGGGTCGCGACGGCCACCACGTGGACGCTCTGCCGCACGATCAGCTGCGGGACGCCTTGAAAAAATACGGCCGGCTGCGTTGAGCGATTTAGAAGCGATACGCTCTTCTCACGAGTTCGAACGTGCCCACTCGACCGCTGCGTCTCCGGCGCGAGTCCCGGTAGCGAACGCTCCCTGTATCAGATAGCCGCCCGTCGGAGCTTCCCAGTCGATCATTTCACCGGCGGCAAAGACTCCCGGCAGACGACGCAACATGAGCGAATCGTCGAGTTCGCTCCAACTGATTCCGCCTGCGCTTGAGATCGCTTCGGCGAGAGGGCGGGGGCGCGACAACCGGATGTCGCAATGTTTCACTAACTCCGCGACGCTCGTGCCGGAATCCAATTTCCGGCTGGTGGCGCTTGCCTTCACGACAGCAAACGCGGCGTCGCTTAGTCGCCACCGTGTCCGCGCTTCGCCCAGAAGATTGCGACGCGCCGGACCCAATTTGTCGACGAGCTGTGCGACGGTGAAGGAAGGCTTGAAATCGATCGTAATGACAGGCTCAGGCATCGCGCGCAATGCGGGTCCAAGCTGGTAGATCGCGCCTCCTTCCAAGCCGTAGCGTGTGACGAGGAGCTCGCCCCCGACCTCGCAGGTAAGCGCTCGTGCGACAATGTTCTTGAGCGGTTTGCCTTCTGCGATTTGAAGGACCTCCGGCGACCAGTCGCATTCCCAACCGCAGTTCGCCGGTTCCAGCTTCATTACCGCTATTCCGACGTTCGAAAGAGTCTCTACCCATGTGCCGTCGGATCCAGTCTGCGGCCAGGATCCGCCACCGAGCGCAAGGACAGCGGCGTCGACGTGTTTCGTGACCGATCCCTCCGGACCGTCGAACTGCACGATGACCTGTTTGTCAGAGTGAATGCCGATCAGGCGATGCTTCGCTGCAAAGGTAACTCCGCGGCGCCGCAGCCTTTGCAGCCAGCGGCGCAAAAGCGGGGCGGCTTTCATTTCGCGAGGATAAACCCGGCCCGTCGTGGCGCAGAACGTTTCTATGCCTAACGAGTTCGCCCATTCGCGGAGCGCATCGGCGTCGAAACTGGTAAGAAGCGACCGCCAAAGTTCGCGTGGCGTACCATAGCGCTCGCGGAAGGCGGCGAACGGTTCGGTGTTGGTCAGATTCAATCCGCCCCGTCCCGCCACCAGAAATTTCCGGCCGACGGACGGCTTTGCGTCATAAAGCGTGACCGACGCTTCCGCTTCCGCCGCAACTTCCGCGGCCCGTAAGCCAGCCGGACCGCCGCCGACGATCGCGACGTTCATGGCGGAGGTGACGCGCGAAAGAGCATTCGCCTAACGAAAAAATAGTCTATACTGGCGGGATCGCTTAAGTCACTGAGTAATGTCGCCTCACTCGAGGGATTTGACTTACTTTAACGCGGCGTTATGCCCTCGCTAATGTCAATGTGGAACGTCTGCTTCGTCTTCTCTTTTCCAAACGTAAGTTCTGCCGTGTAATCCCCCGCGGGCAGCAATTTCTTCGGATCGTCGCCGCCGTATTTGGTCGTCAGATCTTCGCTCGGCCGCAAATCCCAGGTCAGTCGCGTCATTCCCGCCACGCCCGGAGACTTGAGATTGGCGACCGGTTGACCGTTGGCGTTCGCAATCGCGATTTTAATCTCGTCGCCCGTAAACTCTCTCACCCAGACGGTGAAGACGGCGCCATCGGGCGGGTTTTGACCCCGATAAACGCCTTTGCCGTTCCAGTCCGCGAATCCCGGCAGGAGATAGGCGCCAGTTGCGGGACGAACGCTGAAAAGATGCGCGCTCTTGACGGCGATTTCCGGCGTGAGCTCGCGCAGCGGACGAATGTCATCGAGCACCCCGATGCTCCTACCATGGGTGGCAACGACCAGGTCAGATGCCCGCGGATGGATTTGCAAATCATCAACGCGCACCGGTGGCATATCTCCGACTTTGATCCAATGACTTCCTTGGTCGAAGGACACGAACAAGCCGAAATGCGTCCCGGCGTAAAGCAGCCGCGGGTTGACCGGATCTTCTCGTACGACTTCTACCGGGCCGTTGGGCGGGAGGTCTCCGGCCACGCTCTGCCAGGTTTTGCCGCCGTCGCCTGTGCGGACGATGCTCGGCCGATCATCGCCTGCGCGATACGCGTTGGTAGCCACATAGGCGACGTTCGCGTCGGTTGCACTGGGTTCGATCCGCACGATCCATTGTCCGCGCGTAATCTCCGGCAGATTCGCCGTCAGCTCCGACCAACTGGCGCCGTCGTTGGCAGTTACCCACAGACGCCCATCGTCCGTTCCAGCCCACAACATTCCGGCACGCACCGGTGACTCCGCGAGTGAGTAAACCACGCCGAAATTTTCCGCGCCGCTGCCTGTCGCAGTGGTTCGCTCGGGGTCGTTCTGGGTGAGATCCGGACTAATGGCAGCGTAATGTTCGGCCCGATCGGTCAGACGAAAAACCCTGTTGCCGGCAAGATAGATTACACCGGGCTTATGCCGGCTGGCGATGAGCGGGGAGTTCCAATGGAACCGATAGCTCGGTTGGCCTTCCGCTGGCTGTGGACGCAATTCTCGCAGTTCGCCATTGCGCAGGTTGATGCGATGGACTGCGCCCCCCTGGCTCTCCGCATAAAAGGTGTCGCGATCAGCCGGGTCAAATAAGACATAGAAACCGTCCCCACCCGCGAGGGCCGTCCAATCGGAGTTACGGATGCCTTCTTTCGTTTGTGTCCCGCTCGGCCCGACCCAGTTTTCATTATCCTGCAAGCCGCCTGCGACCCGGTAAAAGGGACGCGAATCGTCGAGCGTGACGCGGTAGAACTCGCCGGCCGGAATTTTGTTGAGATGATCCCAGGCTTTTCCCGCCGCGAAACTTTGGTAGACCCCGCCGTCTGTCCCGAGCAAGAGACGCTGAGAGAGTGGCGGCTTCGGCGGCTTTCCTTTATCTTCAGGCTTCGCGGGCTTCGGAGCGGGCGCGCTGCCGGATTGAATCGCGAGAGCATGGCAGTCGGGATGAACTTTTTCGGAGAGATCTTCCCGAAAATTTCTGCCGCCGTCGTCGGAGACGAGCAACGCGAATCCGAGAACATAAACACGTTGATCGTTGGAAGGGTCGATCCGGATCTGGCTAAAATAAAAGGACCGCGGGTTTATGGAGCTCGTCCGAGTCCATTTTTCTCCGCCGTCCTCGGAGCGAAAAATGCCACCGCGCCGGCTGTGGATGTCGTTGATGTCGCTCGCGCCGCCTTCGTCGCTTTGCACAACCGCCATCACAATGCGCGGATTCGCGGCTGAAATCGCGAGGCCGATCCGGCCCGTCTGTCCGGGCAAGCCGCCGCTCAGCTTTTTCCAAGTCTGCCCGCCGTCAGTGCTTTTGAAAATACCGCCGACATCGTCACCGCCAGTTGCGCTGACGCCGTAGGTAAAGCTCCAGGGAGTTCTTTGGCGCGCGTAGAGTGTGGCATAGAGGGTCTCCGGATTGGCCGGATCGAGGATCACGTCACCGCAGCCCGTCCGCGCTGCCGTCGGGCCCTGGGCTTGCAGGATAAGTTTCCACGTCTTACCTGCGTCGGTCGTTTTGTAGAGACCGCGCTCACCGCCATCCATCCACAAATGACCGCTCGCGGCGACGTAGGCGACTTCAGGTTTGGCCGGATGAACAACAATGCGCGCGATGGTCCGACTTTCTTTCAATCCGACCTGCTGCCAGGT
>DASYVG010000096.1:0-2343 GCA_035937255.1 Chthoniobacterales bacterium
GAGGCCAATGGCCTTCGCGGACTAAGCCTCTCCCCGGAGGTGGTGGTCCGCGCCGGCGATCCGGTGAGCGAAATCCTCAAGCAAACTTCCGCCGTGGCCTACGATCTTGTCGTCATCGGTTCCCGCAGAAAGCGATCGACCGGGCTCTATTGGCGTTCCGAACGGACCTATGAGGCCATCAAATTGATTCCGCCCCCCGTCCTGATCGCCACGGGGGCTCGCGATTCGATAAAAAAGCTCCTCGTTTGCACGGGCGGCAAACGGTTCATCGACAATGCGGTCAATCTCACCGGCCAGCTCGCCGTTTGCCTCGGTGCTTCCGTCACGCTGCTGCACGTCGCGGCCGAGCCACCGGCGATCTACGCCGACCTTGTTCGGCTGGAGGAAGATGTGGAGGCACTCCTCGCGTCCGGTTCTGAGCTTGGACGGAACCTCTTGCGGCAAAAGCAGCGTCTCGAGAAGTTCGGAGTCAAGACCGAAATCCGGGTTCGTCACGGCCTTGTCGTCGATCAGGTTTTCGAGGAGGTCCGCGCCGGCGGACAAGACCTCATTGTGACCGGAATGTCGCAGGCGCGAGGTCCGCTCCGCCATTACATCATGGGAGATGTGACGCGCAGCATCGTGAACCGCGCGAACTGTCCGGTCCTGGTCGCACGCGCGGGAAAGGAGAGCGGCGGTCCGGACGGCTTGTGGAATGCGCTCAAGCAACTCTTCGCCGGATCAGGTAATCCCACGAAGCAAGCGAGCGCATCGTAGCACGCCCGGGTTGCTAGTTTTCCTGCGCTCTCAAATTCTCGATTGCTCCGCTCCCTCCGCGCATCAACGCCTCGCCCATCAGGACAGCGTCGACCCCGCACTTCTTGATTCGTTCCAGATCCGCGCGCGTGCGCAACCCGCTTTCGCTTATAAGAATGATCTCATCCGGAACTTCTTCGCTCAACCGTTCCGTCACCCCCAGGTCAACTTCGAAAGTGGCGAGGTCGCGGTTGTTGATCCCTACGATTTGTGCGTCCGCCTCGAGCGCGCGCTCGAGTTCATCGAGCGTGTGAACCTCCACGACTGCTTCCAGCTGAAAAACCGCGGCGAGTTCGATGAATCGCAGCAGATCCTCCTGTGCGAGCGCCGCGACAATCAGCAGAATAGCGTCCGCGCCAGCCGCCGCTGATTCGGCAATCTGCACGGCATCGATGATAAAGTCTTTCCGGAGCAGGGGCACGCCGACGACGCGACGCACGTCCGCGAGATAGCCCAGCTGTCCGTGGAAAAACTGTTCGTCGGTCAGTACAGAAATCGCCTCCGCACCAGCCCGGGCATAATTCTTTGCGATGGCGACGGGATCGAACGACTCCACAATGACACCGGCAGACGGCGAAGCTTTCTTGATCTCTGCGATGAGGGAGAGTTCGCCGCTCTCTCGTTTCAGCGCAGACGCAAATCCGCGGAAATCGGTTCGATCCAATCCTGCTTTCCGCAGTCCTTCCTGATGCACTTGCAAACGCGCAACCTCTGCGCGTTTCATGCGCAGGATTTCCTCCAGCCGGTTCATCTCCCTGCTCCTCTAGCAGAACCACCGTGACCCGCCACGCATTCCGCACCGCCTTGCGGTCGATAAGCGTATCTTTCCGGCGGTGAGTGGCGCATCCAGACCTTCGGTATCACCTCGCGCCCGACGACGCTGGATCGCTCACCTTTGGCGGGAGTGGGCGATTGAAAGCAGGCGTCCTATTTTACCCGCCGTCGACCATCCGGAACCATACTCCTGGAGCGATCGCGACCTGACAGTTTCATGGCTCGGCCACGCCACTGTTCTGATCAATTTCTACGGGATTAATATCCTCACTGATCCGGTCCTATTTCCGCGGATCGGCGTCCGGTTCCCCGGTTTTACCATTGGTCCGAAGCGGCTCACCGCTCCCGCCTTAACCGTGAAGGAGTTGCCTCGGATCGATTTGATCCTTCTTTCACACGCGCACTTTGATCATTTCGATCTGCGTACGTTGCATCGCTTCTCCGCCCGGACCGCTGTCGTGACGGCGGTTTCGACACGTGATCTTCTGCGCTTCACAAAATTCCGGGAGGTCACGGAATTACGTTGGCATGAGTCGATCGAACACAAATTCGCGACGGGCGCGCTGCAGGTATCCGCCTTTCCGGTGCAACACTGGGGAGCGCGTCTGCAGCGCGACTTCCATCGCGGCTACAATGGTTATGTGATCGAGCGAAATGGTCGCCGCGTTATTTTTGGGGGCGACAGCGTCTGGACTGAAAATTTCGCGCCGCTCCGGAAACACGGCCCTGTCGATCTCGCGATTATGGCGATTGGCGCCTACGAGCCGTGGATCC
>DASYVG010000097.1:0-16490 GCA_035937255.1 Chthoniobacterales bacterium
ACATGAGACGAACCCTACCAGTCGGATGTATTTTGATGGTCGCAACGCTCGCACGGATCGCTCCGGCGCAAGCTCCTGAGACGCCTCCTGCGCAGCAAATCGCCGCGCTCGTGAAAGAGGTGCAGACGCAACAGGCCGCCATGGGCGAAAAGCAGGATAATATCGATACTCGGATTGCCGCGCTCGCCGAGGCGCTCCGAGTCGCGCGGATTTACAGCAGTCGGGGAGGACGCTGATGCAAATCGGAAAGAACCTTTTTGCACTCTTCGGACTGCTGGCGCTCACCGTCAGCGCGACCAAGGCACAATCACCGATGCCCACGATTGTTCCGGTGGCGAACGCGAACGCAGCAGGCGTAGCTCAGCCCTCCAAGCCGGTTGTCGCAGACGAAGGCGACGAAGCGACGATCAAAATGTTGCACGAGATGAAGGCGGCGAACCGGGAAATTTTGCGCAAACAGGAAGCGGCTCTCGCAGCTCTCGACGAGCTCGAGAAAGCAGCGGAACAGATACGAATCTTGAGCAAGCGCGGATAGCGCGGCTCCGCGCCAGAAGCGCACGAGCGGTCGCTATTTTTTGCTCTTCGGCTCCACCTTGCGGTAAAGCGTCGCCATGCTGATCCCGAGCATGCTGGCTGCCTTTTCGCGAGAATTGCTGCAATGTTGCAGCGTCGCCTCGATATAACCCCGCTCTTGCTGCTGGATAAATTCATCCAGCGTTTGCCCGACAGGCATGGCCGCAATCGCCTGTTCTGCCTTTTCCCCCTGCGCCGCGGCGACGATCTGAGGTGGAAGATCGCTCGGCATGATCATATCTTCATCGCACAGCGCACACGCTCTCTCGATGGCATTTTCGAGCTCCCGGACATTTCCGGGATAGTCATAGTGACAAAGAATATCGACCGCTTTGGGATCGATCTTTTTCGGGTCACCGCCGGTGGCCCCGGCCTGTTTTTGCAGAAAGTGATTCACAAGCAGCGGCACATCCTCGAGACGTTCGCGTAGCGGGGGGATCTCCACCGGGATAACGGCGAGCCGGTAATAGAGATCCTCGCGAAACGACCCATCCTTCATCTTCGGTTGCAGCGGTTCATTGGTAGCGCCAACGACGCGCACGTTCACCGCTGAACTCTTATTGTCACCGACTCGGCGAACCTCCCGTTCCTGCAGCACGCGTAACAGCTTCGTCTGCAGCGACGTCGCCATCGAGTTCACTTCATCGAGAAAAATGGTGCCGAGATTCGCTTCTTCGAAGAGACCGCGCTTATCAGCGACGGCTCCAGTAAACGCGCCCTTTTTGTGGCCGAACAACTCTGATTCGAGCAGATTTTCGGGTAACGCGCTGCAATTGATGGCGACGAACGGATGATGCTGGCGATTGCTGTTGAAGTGCAATCCGCGTGCGACGAGCTCCTTGCCGGTGCCACTTTCCCCTTGAATCAAAACGGTGCTGTCCGTGTCGGCCACTTTGTTAATGAGATTGTAAACCTGCTGCATTGTCCGGCTCGTCCCGATGATGTTCTCAAATCGGTAGCGATTCTTAAGTTCCTTTCGGAGGTAAACGACCTCGCCGAGCGCTGCCTGATAATCGAGCGCCTTCTGAATGCGCGTCTGCAGTTCGTCGATCTTAAAGGGCTTGAGGATATAATCCGTCGCTCCCATTTTCATCGCTTCGACCGCCGTTTCGGTGGATCCGAAAGCAGTGATCAGAATGACGGCGGTGTTCCGATGATTTTCACGAACATGCCGGAGCACGTCGAAGCCGGTTATTGTCTCCATCTTGATGTCTGTAAGCACCACCTGCGGCTGAATAGAATCCAGCTGCTCGATCGCTTTAGCAGGCGTATTGAACGGGAAAACCTGATGACCTTTTTCGCGGCACAAGGTGACGATCACCTCTACCATCGCAGGCTCGTCGTCTATAATGATGATTTTCGCCATAATCTCAGCGCGGAGAATATTTCAGAATTGAGAGAAGGAAAGCAAAAACGAGAATCTTCCTGGTTCTGGGGCTCGACGGATTCTCCCTCGATCATCATCCACTTCACCTCTGCGCTGAAATTAATGAGTTCGTCGTAAACTTCAGAATCTGTATACTCCGAGCCAACCGCGATCATGTCCGCCGCGAATCCGGCGCGTACGCGTCCAAGCTCAGCTTGCTTGGATAGCGCGGCCGCGCCGTTCACGGTTGCCATCTCCAGAATCTCGCGCGCAGAGAGCGCTGGCTCTTTTTCCGAGAGAGCGCGCATCTCGGCAAACAAACTCAGGCTTTCGTTGCTGGCGAGACTGTCGGTGCCGAGGCAAACGTTGAAGCCGAGCTCGCGCAGTCGCTGAATTGCAAACGGTGTGTGGCTGAAATAGCGGTGACTCCGTGGGCAGTGCACGATGTGAAACTTCTGGCTGCGTGCGAGCAGTTCAAAATCGCCGGATGAAAGCTCGTTCAGATGCGCGATTATCCAATCCTTCCCCACTCGCACCTGTTGCAAAAATCTCGCGAGTGGCGTCGCACGGCCGCAATCATCGAGCCCTCGTTCGAACCGACGCATCATCTCAAACAACGGACCCGACGCGCTGCGAAACATCGCCGTCTCGTCGCGTGACTCTGCGAGATGGGTGCTCAACAGCAATCCATCCCGCCTGGCGATCTCCGCCGCCTGGGCGAAGAGAGCTGGCGATGCCGTGTAGAGTGAATGTGGCGCAAGACCTAGACCGCTACGCGGGCCGGCGCGACTGAGATACTCACACGCCCGATCAACGATGTCCGCAACATTCACCGGTGTCCGGATATCGATCATCTCCGGGAACCACCACACGCGAAGCGGCGACCCCGCGATCGAGGCGAGTAAATCCGGAAACGCTTCGAAGTTAGCGATCGCCGTCGTGCCGTAGCGTTGGGCCTGATCGAATCCAGCCGCGATGGCAGCGAGGTAATCGGTCGACGTGAGGCTCGCTTTCGCGAGATTTATAGCCTCAATCCAATCAGCGAAGAAATTTGTCGGAGCGATCGCTCCCCGCATCAGCGTATAGTCGAGATGACAATGCGCGTTGATCAAGCCCGGCAGGAGCGCGACTTCACCGAGATCGAGGGGCGTGCCTGCTGCGTGTCGCGTGACATCGGCGAACCGACCGACGTGGCTGATTCGACTACCGCGCACGGCGACCGCGCCGTTTTCGATTGGTTCGCCGTCCATCGTGACGACCACCCGGGCACGCAAAATCATCTTCTCGAGTCCGCTACTCCGGGATCGCCCCTTTCACCGCCTCCCGCGCGGCGGCGATCAGTATGTTGCAGGCCTCCGGGCAGAGCAACGGAACCGTCTCTTCGCCGCCGCCGGTCTGATCGTGAAACGGATCGTATTTCTCACTCGGTAAACGCACGGCCGGCAGTGCTCCACTCCCGTCGCGACGCCACAGAATCGTGCGCAAACAACCGCCGTCGGATCGGCAGACCTGGCCGACCGCGGCTTCGATTTGTCTGTCGGAAATCTTAGCCGCGATCCGATACATCCCGCTCTGCCGGTGCAAAGTCTCGCGCAGATCGGTCGGCATCAGTCGCTCGTTTCGCCAGATTTCAAAGACCGGAAGCCGGCCCGGATAAAATCCTTCGATCGCCATCTCCACCGCCGCGGCATCGGCTAACTCGAGGCGCCAGCCAGGACGCAAATTCGGCGCAGTTTTGAGCGGGCGGTATTTCCCGTCATCATCGTAGCGCGCCAAGCCGATCGCGTCTTCCGCGACCGAAAAGGTTGCCAGGTCATGCCGCGCCTGATCCTCCCGATGGCGAAGCTCGAATCCGCCCGCGCTCGGCGTGATCTGAATTTCGCCGATCCGCACGACCGCATGCGAGATCCTTTGCGCGAACTCGGAGCGCTGTGACTCCGGTCGCGAGGGTCCGCTCACGTAAATGCGCGCCCCATCAAGGAAGCGACGCGCTCGAGCAATTCGCGATCGGAACAGCTAAATGCATTCAGGTGTTCGCTCTCCACCGCGATCACTCCGACAACCCGCTCCGACCTGCTGATGACTGGCACTACGATTTCCGAGCGCGTCGTGCCAAATGTCGGCAAATAGCGCGAATCTTTCCGCACATCTTCGACCACGATCGTCTCACGCGCTTCTGCGGCCGCTCCACACAGCCCCTGCGTCACCGGAAAACAACGATACGCGGGGGGATCGTCGCCCGTCCCCGCCACGATCTTCAACTCGCCACGGGAGAGCTTATAGATTCCCACCCAGCGGTAATCGCACGCCGCGCGGATCATCTCCGCCATTTGTTTCACATCCTCGGGCCCCTTCGCGCCGGCAAGAATAAACCCGCCCAGTTCTTGCAGCATCTTGATAGCGGCGGGCGTACTCACACGAGGGCTCCTTTGGCAAGGTTCATCGCCCCGGCGCCGAGATCAAGCTGGCTTCGATCGAAGGACGCAACCTGATCGACAATGACGTCGGCGAAGCGTGCATCGGTGCCGATCGAGCTGGCGTAATAGAGGGAACGTCCGTGCGAGCGCCGCGGGTTGTGCCGGAAGACCTCACCGACCTGCGCGCGTTCGCTCGCCGAAGCCGTCACGCTCAGCTCGATCCCGAGCAGGACTGGGATGTCCTGATAGCTGTGTAACCCATCCGAAATAAAAAACGGCACGACCACGACGTTCGGCGTGCACGTCAGTTTTGCCCAATCCGAAACGAGCGGCGGCTCTTCCATGTAAACGTTCAGAACTGCCGCATAATCGGAGCTCGCTCGAATCGCTACGACCTGTCGCTTTGCGGCCACTGCGCTGTTGTCGTTCAGCCCCGTGCCATGACCGACAACGAGAAGCGTGGTTTGCGAGCGGGGGACATCCGGGGCGGCTTCCCGCGCCCTCTGCAACAACATCTCCGTCATCCAGGGATGATTGCCGACCGGCTCGCAATATTTCCAAAGCTGGCCACGGACGCGTCTCGTGGTGCGTCCATCCAACTCCAGCTCACGCGGAATTACCGTCTGCGTGAAATACCCTTCGCTGATAAAATTGGGCACGACGAAAACATCGCTAAGCCCTGGATCGTCGAACGCGAAAAGGGCGTCACGCAGGCTCGGCTCCTCCTTCCAGAACGCGCACCGGACCTCGCGGAAAAGCGCGCGCCGCCGAATCTCGGCTGCGTGCGCGAGCGTCGGCGCACTCGAATCGGGGTTCACCGTCGAGCCGTGTCCGACGATGAGCAAAGCCGCGGCCTGCTGTTCCCTCACGCATCATCATAACAGAGAATTTGCGCAGCGGAACCAATGCTGTTTTCCGCCAGGGTCGGCTGCAACGGCATCGGCGCACAGGCGAACACCGCTTTGACGCGCGCCAAACTGAGCGCGAAAGTTTCACCTCGATGCAGTTTCGTACCTACAAAAATACAGATCTGACGGTCAGCGAAGTGGGCTTCGGCCTTTGGACAATATCGACCGGCTGGTGGGGGCAGTTCACGGAAGGAGAAGGGATCGCGCTGATGCACAAGGCCTTCGACATGGGCATCACACTTTTTGATGCGGCGGACACCTACGGCAACGGGCTCAGCGAAGAGCTGATCGCGAAAGCCTTCCCCACGCAGCGCGATGAAATCGTGATCGCGACTAAGGTTGGCTACGATTTTGTGACGCACGGCGAAACGCGCGGGCGTGGGCAGCGTGAAATCCCGCAGGACTTTTCACCGGCCGCCATCGTGCACGCGACCGAGGCGGCTTTGCAGCGTTTGAAGACGGATCGCATCGATCTGCTGCAATTGCACAACATCCGAATGGAACAAATCTACGATGATGCCGTCTGGACGGCACTCGATCAGCTGAAAGCAGACGGCAAGATCCGCCATTACGGCGTCGCGCTCGGTCCGGCGATCGGCTGGCTTTTCGAAGGAGTGAATGCAATCCGAGAGCGCCCCGTCACCAGCGTCCAGCATATTTACAACATCCTCGAGCAGCACCCCGGACAGGCGATGCAGCAGGCGGCGGCGGATGCGGGCGGGGACACAATGTTCCTGATTCGCGTGACGCACTCGTCCGGCATGCTCGAGGGTAAGTATACGCCGGAAACGGTCTTCCCACCTAACGACCATCGCAATCACCGGCCGCGCAGCTGGCTTCTTAATGGAATCAAAAAGGTGGAGCAGCTCCGGTTCCTCGAAGGTCCAGATCGCACGCTCGGCCAGGCGGCTCTGCAATGGCTGCTGGCCGATGATCGCGTCGCTTCCACCCTTCCGAACATTTACGACGAAGCGCAGTTGATCGAATTCGCCCGTGCGCCGGAGACCCCTAGATTGAGCGACAACGAAATGGCGCGCGTCGCCGAGTTGTACCGCAATAACTTCGGCGCCGAAGCGGAAGAGCCGAAGTTCAAAGGGACAATGGAATTACCGGCCGAACCGGCCGCCGCCTAGCTCAGTCCGACTGGTCCTCTTCCGCCGGTTCAGCCCGCGGCACCGTGGTTTGATCCTCGTCCTCCGCCGCGCGCCGCCGGCGGCGGTGCCCGTTTTCAGCGGGAGCTTCTTTATAAACCTCCTTGAAAATTTTAGCGATCATCGGTCCAGCCGAGGAGCCGCCGTGCACCTTGCTCCCAACATCGCCTTCGTAAAGCGCGGCGAAAGCGTATTGCGGCTTGGCTGAAGGCAGGAAGCCGGCAAACCAGGCAGCGGTTTTCTCTTTGCTTTTCGGTCCCCATTGGGCCGTGCCGGTTTTACCTGCGACCTCGACTGTTTCCAAACTCGCCTGATGAGCGGTGCCGGCGGGACTATTCACGACATCGACCATTCCGACGTGCAGCTGCGCGAGCGTGCTGGGAGAGGCGTCCAGAGTCCGTTTCTCCCGCACGGGATAGGCCGTGACAATTTGATTATCGATCGCCTGCACCTGCTGCACGAGACGCGTCTGATAAAATGTTCCGCCATTCGCAATCACGCCCATCGCCTGCGCCATTTGCAATGGCGTTACCTGTGTATCGCCCTGTCCGATGGAAAGATTTGCGATGTCACCATTGAGCAACTTGCGGCCGTGGGTGGATTTCATGTATTGGTCGTTAGGCAAACGACCGTCCACCTCGCCTCGGAGCGGGATGCCGGCTTTTGTTCCAAATCCCAGCTTCTGCGCCCACGTCAAAATCGGCTCCGCGCCTGTTTTGATGCCGACTTGATAGAACCATGTGTCGCAGGATTCCGTGAGCGCCTGGACAAAATTGAGCGCGCCTCGATCTGTCTTCTTCCAGTTGTGGAAAGTGACATTGCCGACCTGCAGAGCAGGGACGCACTGGTATTCATCGCTCGCGGTCACGGCCCCGCTTTCCAAGGCTGCCATTCCCACCGCCACTTTGAAGGTGGAGCCCGGCGGATAGGAGGAGCGAAAAGCGCGCGGCAGAAGCGGGATGTCAGGATCGTCCTGCAGGGCCTTGAATTTCTCGGCCGAGATGTTCGGGATAAAGACATTCGGGTTGTAGCTCGGCCAGGAGGCCATCGCGAGCACATCGCCGTTGTTCGGATCGAGAATCACGATGGCGCCCTTCCCCGCTTTTGCCTCGAGCGCCTTCTCCGCCATTTCCTGCAGACGCAAATCGATCGTGGTTACGACCGTGTAACCCGGGACGGGAGGCGTGACGATCTTCTCCGAAGTCTTCCGACCGTCCTGGTCGAACGTTATCTTATATTGGCCATGCTGACCCGTAAGCATGGCGTTGAATGTCTGCTCGAGACCCTCCCGGCCTTCCGTCTCGGGCCAAAGCACTTCGTGATTATCGATCACTCCGTCGGGATTGCGTCCGGTCTTGCCGCTGTATCCGATGATCTGGCCGGCCGTCTTCCCGTTCGGATACGTTCGAATGTAAATCGGTCGCAACATGAGCTCCTTCGGGAGATTTTCCTTGATCTCGTCGCGTTGCGTCTCGGTGAGATTTTGTGCGATTTCCAGCGGCAGGATGCCGCGATTGTGATAATGCCGCAAAATCAGCTCGTCGGAGACCGTCAACGGACGATTGAGCCGCTTTTGCGCGATCTGGATTCTTTCGTGCGCGTAACTGAGGGCCTGCGCATCGGAAAATTCCAGCGGCGTCGGGAACACGATCGCCAGGTTGTAACTCAGCTTATTTTGTGCGAGCGGGACGCCGTTCCGATCCGTGATTTCACCGCGGGGCGCGGGAATGTCGAGCACATAGGCACGGGCGAGCTTCTGCGTTTCATAGGTCGGGATAATCGACTCGTCAGCCGAGGTGGCCGTGCCCTCCGGCGTGGCACGCGCTTCCTGCGCCAGAGCTGTTCGCTGCAAGCACCACCCCAGCGCGAGAATACGCACAAGGGAAAAGCAGAGTCGGACAGAGATCACCGGCATGAGATTGGACAAGTGAACCAGCAGGCAAGGAGCTTCGCAACCGCCCGCCGTCAATGGCGGTCAAGGAACCGATGCACATCTTCAGCCAGCTTTGACCCGATGCCCTCGGTCGCAGCGATTTCTTCGACCGATGCCTTCCGCAGTCGATTGACCGAACCGAATCGGCGCAGGAGCAGGTTCTTGCGATTCTGACTCACCCCAGGGCAGTCATCGAGAACGCTCTCTCCGATACGCTTCTTCATGAGCAATTGATGATACGTGTTCGCAAATCGGTGTGCCTCGTCGCGAATCCTCTGCAGCAGGCGCAGGGCGCCGGAGTCCGGCGGCAGTTGCAGCGGCATCGCGCGTCCCGGGCGGTAAATTTCCTCGAACTCTTTCGCGAGTCCGATGATGGGAAGATCGTGCAATCCGAGCCGCTGCAGCTCACGACAAGCCGACGAAAGCTGGCCTTTCCCGCCATCGACGATGATCAGATCCGGGAGCCGAACCGGCACGAACTCCGCCGCCGTCCCCTCGCTGGCCGGCTCGGCGCTTTCCTGCGCGCGGAGTCGATCAACCGCGTCGCTGACCGCTTCCTGCGAAAACTCCGCTATGTCCGGATTCGCCTTGCGAGCCTCCAGCAAAACCCTCGAGTAACGTCGCCGCACGACCTCAGCCATGCTCGCAAAGTCATCCTGTCCGGCGACCGTGCGAATGCGATAGCGACGGTAGTTGTCTTTGTCCGCCACCCCGTTGCGGAAGCAGACCATCGATGCCACGACGTGAGTTGTGGAGATATTCGAAATGTCGAAGCATTCCATTACTTTGGGGGGACGCGGCAGCTGCAAAGCATCGCCCAACGCCTGCACGTCATTCAGCGGATCGATCGTGCTGGGCAGGCTGTGGCGCGTGAAGCGTCGCGTCGGCTTCGTCGTTCGCCGGAGATCTTCGAGCATGTTCCGCAATTCCGCCGCCTTCTCGAAATCGAGCTTCTCCGCTGCTTTCCGCATCTCGTCTTCTAGAGCGCCGATCATTTCCCGCGAATGTCCCTCCAGAAATTCGGAGGCTTGATCCACGCGCTGTTGATATTGTTCCGCCGTAATTTCGCTCAACCGCGTCGGCACCTGATAGGTGGCGGATTTCAGCTCGCGCTCGGTCGGTGCGCCGCGACCAAACGTCAGCACGCCAAATCTTTTGCGCATGAAATTCAACGTCTGCCGCAGGGCCCCGGCGTGCGCGTAGGGACCGAAGTAGCGTGCGCCATCGTCTTTCTTGAAGCGCGCCAGGCGGAAGCGCGGCCACTCTTCCGTCGGGTCGACTTTGACCACCAGGAACCGCTTGTCGTCACGGAATGAGATATTATAGCGCGGCCGGAATTCCTTGATCAGCTTTCCTTCGAGCAGGAGTGATTCCGCTTCGCTCTGCACAGTATGAGTTTCAAAATCCCAGACGGCCCCGAGCATGGCGCGCGTCTTCAGGTCAGCCTGCGCAAGCTTCGATGGCATGAAATACGAGCCGACGCGCTTCCGGAGATCGCGCGCTTTGCCCACATAAATCACGCGGTTAAATCGATCGCGCATCAAGTACACACCCGGTTTGTGGGGTACCTCGTGCACCTTCTTATTTAAATCGGGCTTTTCTTTTGCGGGCGCGTCCATGGGCGAGGTTCGCCGCAATTTTACGCCACAACGCCGCGGAGAAAAATGCGTTCTCCGGACCGCGTGTTAACTGGTATTAGATGTGGGATGTCGCGATTGCGGGCGCCGGGCCGGCCGGTTCAACCTGCGCCGCCTTTTGTGCCCAGAGCGGGTTGCGCACGCTCGTCCTGGAGCGGGAAGTTTTCCCGCGCGAGAAAGTGTGTGGAGATTGCCTCAACCCTTCCATCTGGCCAGTGCTGCATCGTCTCGCTTTGAGCGCCCGGGTGCGCGCTCTTCCGCACGGGCGTCTCGATCGCATCGATTTCGTCTCCGTGCGTGGCCGTATGTTGTCCGTTGCGCTGCCAGTCGGGGAGAGTGCTGAGATTGCGGTCAAGCGCAGCCTTTTTGATCAACTCCTTCTCATTCGCGCGCGCGAACTCGGCGCCAACGTATGCGAGAGCACCACCGTTACGTCTGTGGCTGAAATCGAGGATCCGCAGCGTGGCTGGCTAATTACTGCCGGAAATGAGACCTGGCAGGCGCGTGTCCTCGTCGCGGCGGATGGACGAAATTCCAGCGTGGCACGTTTTTGCCGCTTGCTGCCGCGAATCGCGAAGGATCGTGTCGCGTTGCAGACACATCTCCCCTTGCCGGCCGATTTCGGGAATCGGGTCGTGCTGCAATTCGTTCGCGCAGGCTATTCAGGGCAAGCCCCCGTCGACGAACATTCACTCAATGTTTGCCTCGTCACTCGGCCTAGTCGAATGCCCGAATTGCGGCGCTGGGCCGAGGAGCGCTTTCAGGTGGCACACGAGCATCCGTGGCGCACAATAACTCCTCTGACGCGAGCGCCCATTCCGGCCGGCCACAATCAATTGTTCCTGATCGGAGATGCCGCACGCGTGGTGGAGCCTTTTACCGGCGAGGGAATCTATTACGCGTTGCGCTCGGCCGAGCTGGCGGCGTCGCAGATCATTGGCGCCGCAAAAAACGGGACAGAATCGTCGCCGCAGCGATTTACCGCAGCGAGTGCGCGGCTTTATCGGGGCCGCTTGTGGCTGAATCGTCTGGCGCGAGCGGCGGTCCTGCATCCTGTGGCCGCCTCGGCGTTCTTCCCAATCGGCGCGCTGCAACCTGCTCTGCTACGATATCTCACCGGAAAAATCGTTCGTTAGGCCGCGCGCTCGCCGTTGCGTAAGCGGCAAGCCTTCACCGTATTCGCCATCAGCATGGCAATCGTCATCGGTCCGACGCCGCCCGGGACCGGCGTGATTGCGGAAGCCTTCTCCGCCACCTCCTCGAATGCCACATCACCGACCAGCCGGTAACCGCGGGGCGCATTTGCGTCATTGATCCGGTTGATTCCGACATCAACGACAATCGCGCCGTCCCGCACGTGTTCCCCGCGGACGAACTGGGCGCGTCCGATGGCCGCGATCAAAATATCACCGGAGCGCGTAATCGCTGCCAGATCGCGGCTCTGCGAATGCGCGACTGTGACGGTCGCGTCGGCTGCCGCGCCTTTCTGCATCAGGAGCAACGCCAGCGGTTTCCCGACGATCATGCTGCGACCGAGCACCACGACGTGAGAGCCGCGGACGACGATACCCGCTTCTGAGAGAAGGCGCTGACAACCCAAGGGCGTGCAGGGCACAAACCCCGTCGGATCGCCCAGCGCCAGCTTCGCCACATTTATGGGGTGGAAACCATCCACGTCCTTCTCCGGGTCGAGCGCGCGAATGATCGCCGCCTCGTCGATGTGACTGGGCGGCGGCGATTGCACCAGGATCCCGTGGATCGCGCGGTCTTGATTCAGTGCGCCCACACATTCAAGCAGTTCGCGCTGCGTCGTCTCCGCGGGTAGTTCCAGCTTGACGGAATGCAGCCCGAGCTCGTGGCACATCTTGTCTTTGGAGCGAACGTAGGCTCGCGAAGCCGGATCTTCACCGACGAGGACAACTGCAAGTCCCGGGGTTAAGCCACGCGTCTCCAGCTCCGCGATTTCACTCCGAAGTCCGGCATAAACCGATTCCGCAATGGCACGGCCATCGATGATTTTTGTCATGCCAACCGGCGATTCATCGCATTTCTACTAAGCTCATCATCTCCTTCTGCAACCGCAGCCTCTCGTTTTCGAACTCCTCGTCTGTTCGCGTCGCGGCCACGTGCCAAGGGGCGCCAAATATGATGCGCACGGTGGAAAAAGGGCGCGGCAAAATAAAACGGTCCCAGCTGCGAAGCCGCCAGCAGCTGGAATACTCCATATTCATCGGAATGACTGCGCAGCCGGATTTCTGCGCCAGAAAAACAATGCCGGCTCCGAGTTCGTAACATGGCCCGCGCGGACCGTCAGGCGTGATGACAACGTCTCGGCCGGCCGCGAGAACTTCGGCCAGCTGCAAAATCGCAGTCGCGCCCTTGCGCGAACTGGAACCGCGCACCACATCGAATCCGAAGCGATGCACCACATCCGCGAGCAATGCGCCGTCGCGGCTGGCACTGATCAAGGCCGCGCCGTCTCGCTGCGGCAGGTACCGACGAAGGGCGAAAGGCAGAAGCAGCAGACGACTGTGCCAGAGAGCGCCAATGTAAGGCGCTGCACGCGGAACACCGACGAGCCCGGCGCGATCCTCGATTCGAAAACGCAAGGTACGCGCCCAGACCTGCAGGAGCGCGAACCCGAAACTAATCAGCCAACGCGCGCGCCAGCCTTCGATCTTCAATTCGGTCGCGCGGAAGTTTTCTCCGCGTCATTCTGCCAGCGATAAGCGCGCGGATTCGGGAGGCCGAGTTGATCGAGGATCCGCCAGATGACGGTATCGGCGATTTCCACGGCCGTCTGCGGTCGGCTATAGAAGGACGGAATCGCCGGCAGTACGATCGCGCCCGCTTCCAGCAGCGTGACGACGTTGCGAGCGTGAATCAGGTTCCAGGGTGTCTCGCGCGGGACAACGATGAGCCTGCGCCGTTCTTTGAGAAAGACGTCCGCCGCGCGCAGCAGCGCGCTCTCTCCCGAGCCGGTCGCGATCCGGCCCAGCGTGGACATCGAACAAGGAATCACCACCATGGCGTCAAAGCGCGCGGAGCCGCTGACGAAAGGGACATACAAATCGTTGTCCGCATGCTCGATCACATGCGCTGGGATGGCGAAGTCCTCGCTTTCCTGCGTCGCCACTTGCTTCGCATGCCCGCTCATGACGAGGTGAACTTCGTTCGCCTTCGCATCAACCTGCGCCAGCAACCGCTGCAAATAAATGGTGCCGCTGGCCCCGGTCGCGGCGATCACGAGCTTCATCGCGTTCACCAAATCACAAATCCGGGTCGCGCACTACCGTTTCCGTCGGCGGTCCCGTTTGAATTTACGGGAACTGGGGCCATGGATAGCGATGGTCAAAAAACTTCTCCACACCCGCTACCGCGTCATTGATCTCGAGAAGACGGTTTCGTTTTACAAAGATGTGCTTGGATTGCAGGAGATCCGCCGCCACACCTCTGGCCGTGGCTCGCAGCTCGTGTTCTTGAAAGCTCCCGGGAGCGACGAAGAGATCGAGCTCTGCAAATTCGACCAGAGTGGACCAGTCGTCGTGGGACCTGATCTGACGCATCTCGCCTTCGAGGTAGATGACATGAAAGAATTTGCCCGCTCCGCCGCTGCGAAAGGTTACCCACTCTCTGACGGTCCACACCCCAACGGACGTGGCGGCGCAATTGCATTCATCGATGCGCCAGAAGGGTACGAGGTGGAGTTGATCCAACGTGGTCGCGATTCATAGCACATCGCTTGCGTGACGGGCAGTGTTGCGGGTAATTCCTCGCCAATGAAACGCCGCCTGCGATCGGGTCTGCCATTGTTCGCCTGGGCGATGCTGCTGGCTTCGCCTCTCTGCGCTGACGCGAAAACCAAAGCGCGCGCACACGCCGTTCGCCCGACCGGCGTTCCCGACCCGATCGAGGAAGACTCCGATCTGGCGCCGAAGGCGGCCCGCGTGGTGGAGCGCGAACCGAACGGCGCGCCCAAAACGCGCGCAGTCGCCGTCCTCGTGCAGGACGCGCATTCGGGCGAGATTCTTTACGAGAAAAATGCGGACGCTCCGCGCGCTGCCGCCAGCACGCAAAAACTTCTGACGGCGCTGGTCGTCGCAGAGAGTGGGTTCCTCGATCAAATGGCGACAGTGCAGGCGATCGATACGATGGCGGAGCCGGTTCGGCTGAACATCAAACCGGGCGAGGCTTATCAGCGCATCGATCTCTTGCGGGCGCTGCTCGTGAAAAGCCCGAACGACGTCGCGCGTTGTCTGGCGAGGGATAATGCCGGCAGCATCGAAACCTTCGCCGAGCGGATGAACGAGAAAGCTCGTGCGCTCGGGGCCACGCACTCGCATTTCCTGAATCCGAACGGTCTCCCGATTCCGGGCCAGTACTCGACCGCGCGCGATCTCTCCATCATCGCGCGGGCCGCCTACGCAAATCCGACCATTCGGTCGATCGTTTGTCTGCCGCAGCTCGTTTTCCGTTATGCCAACGGACGAACGCGTGAACTGGAAAATACCAACAAGGTCCTGAAACGGCTCCCGTACTGCAACGGGATGAAGACCGGTTACACGGAAGCGGCTGGTCATTGTTTGATCGCGAGCGGTGCGCGCCCGGGCCGCGACATTATCGTGGTGGTGCTGGGCGACAGTAAAGGCGGCGTGTGGCAGGATGCGTCGGCCTTGCTTTCGTGGGGATTGATGATGTAAACCCGCGCTCGCCGCGCCGGCGATGACCGATCCGTTTCAAGAGGGACTGCAAGCGCTCCGCACCCAATCGCTGCATCGGACATTGCGCGAAGTCGGAGGCGCGCAGGGAGCTGAAATCGAGTTGGTCGGGGAACGCCTGGTCAATTTTGCCTCGAACGATTATCTCGGTCTCGCGAATGACGAGCGCCTGCGGGAAGCGGCTCGGACCGCCATCGCGGAGTTTGGCGTGGGCGCCGGTTCTTCGCGCTTGCTCTGCGGCACGCAATCACCGCACATGCGCCTCGAAGCTGCGCTGGCGCGCTGGAAACGAACTCCAGCAGCGCTCTGTTTCAGCAGCGGTTATGCGACGGCCGTCGGCATCCTCCCGGCACTAGCGGGAAAAGAAGATGTCATTCTGCTCGATAAACTATGTCATGCCTCGCTGATCGATGGAGCGAAGCTAAGCGGCGCTGCTCTGCGCGTCTTTCCCCACCATCATCTTGGGAAATTGGAAAGCCATCTTGAATGGGCGCGCCGAGAACGTCCGGATGCGCGCATTCTCATCGTCACGGAATCGGTTTTTTCGATGGACGGCGATCGCACTCCACTTTCCGAGTTGATTGATCTCAAGAAACGCTTCGGCGCGATGCTTCTCCTGGATGAAGCGCACGCAATCGGAGTGCTCGGTCCCGCAGGTCGAGGACTGGCTGCGGAGCTGAACCTGACGCAGGACGTGGATGTGCAGATGGGCACGTTGAGCAAGGCGCTCGGCGTGAGTGGTGGATATGTCTGCGGCTCTCATTCGCTGATCGATTGGCTCGTAAACCGGGCGCGCTCGTTTATTTTTTCGACCGCGCCTCCGCCCGCTTTGGCGGCTGCGGCCCTCGCGGCGATCGAATTCCTCCAGAGCGAGGAAGGAGGAACTCGCCGCAGCGTATTATGGGAGCGGATTAGACTGCTGCGCCGGTCCCTGCCCCCGCACACGCCCCTCGCAACCGCCACGCAAGTGACAGCCGACGAGCTTGGCAGCGCGATCCACGTGTGGCTAGTCGGCGATGAGCGAACTGCCTTGAATCTTGCGCGCGCTCTCCGCGGCGAAGGACTGCTTGTCCCAGCAATCCGATATCCTACCGTGGCGCGAGGATCGGCACGCTTAAGAATTACGGTGACAGCGTCGCACCATGAGACACAGATTTTGTCGCTCTGCGAAGCGCTCGCACGCCACGTCAAGTAAACCGCCTGGCCCGCGGGCCGCGATTATGGATGCGAGGCGGCGACGTCGCGAAGGAGCGGCGATGGAACCAGCGCTGGATTGCGGATCACATCGAGCGGGCCTTCCGCCGGAACATCCTCGGGACCTTGCGCGGGCGGCATCGGTTCAGCCTCGGCAGAGGTGTTGTTATGGTTCGCATACCTGCCGGCGATGCTTTTCCTGCTCGAACTCGTCCGCGTCGTGGTTTCACAAGCAGTGAAAACTGCGAACGCGAGAAGACAAACGGCAATTCTGGCGATCATGGTTCAGACTTCCTTTCGACGGAGAAACTCCGTCGCTCGTCTATAGATACTATATTCGTGTCGCACTATTCAACTACGATCTTCGCTCCCGCAACGCCGCGCATTTTGCGACCTTCACGGTATCCATTCCCTCAGGACAGGAATCGGCTGAGAATCGGCTGCAGCCGGCTGATCGTCTCTGCCGGCCAAAGCTTTCGGTCCGTCACGAGCGCGGTATCGAGCGCGGAATGCTCCGGCCAGTTCGCGGTCGCTGGAATGCGTCGTATGACTTCCGGGAGGATCTTCTTCGCTACCTCTGCGTTTGCCACCAG
>DASYVG010000098.1:0-4253 GCA_035937255.1 Chthoniobacterales bacterium
AGTTTTTCGAAAAATGAGGTTGCCCGATTTGTCGCCCTTCCACGCTTTCACGAGCGAGACCTCGGCTGTGATGCCGGGTTCGAGCACGTATTCTTTGCCGTCGAAAACTTTCGTCTCCTTGCCCTCGGTCAGTTTGGTGCCGAAGCCGGTGCGAGTGTAAAACCCTGGGATGCCCGCGCCGCCCGCGCGCAACCGCTCGGCGAGTGTGCCCTGCGGGATGAGCTCCAGGTCGAGTTCACCCGCCAGCACCTGGCGCTCGAACTCCTTGTTCTCGCCGACGTACGAGGCCATCACCTTTTTCACTTGCCGTGTGGTAAGCAGGACGCCCATGCCGAACCCATCAACGCCAGCATTGTTGCCCACGATGGTGAGGTTCTTCACGCCGCTGCTGTGCAATGCGGCGATGAGATTTTCCGGGATGCCGCACAGTCCAAACCCGCCCGCAGCGATCGTCATGTTGTCGTGAAGCAGGCCGTCAAGTGCAGCCGCGGCGTCGGAATAAACTTTGCTCATGTGGAGAGAGACTTAATCACGGATCACAGGAATCAACACGGATGAATTCCCCGCGTTCATCTGTCCCACCCAGAGGTTGCCGCGCGGCGATTCCTCGCCACGTTGCAGCCTCGCTTTATGACCACGACACTCGCGCACCGGCTCGCCAACTTCGCCTGCTCGCTCCGCTTCGAAGACCTTTCCAGCAACGTCGTGCACGAGGTGAAACGCCGCTTAATCGACTCGTTAGGCTGCGCGCTCGGTGCCTGGAACGAACAGCCCTGCGCGATCGCGCGCGAAGTCGCGTCGGATTTCTCGGCGAAAAACGGCGCGACGATTCTCGGCACAAATCACAAGGCGCCGCCAGATTGGGCGGCCTTCGCGAACGGCTGCTGCATTCGCTACTTCGATTACAACGACACCTATCTTTCCAAAGAGCCGGCGCATCCGAGCGACAATTTTTCCGCGGTCCTCGCCGTCGCCGAGAGCGTCGATGCGACAGGCCACGAAGTGATCGCCGCCGTCGCACTTGCCTACGAAGTGCAATGCAGACTTTGCGACGCTGCCAGCATTCGGGCGCGCGGCTGGGATCACCCGACCTACGGCGCGTTCTCGACCGCGCTCGCCTGCGCGAAATTGATGAAACTCGATCCGGAACGGACGCGGCATGCGGTCAACATCGCCGGCGTGGCTTGCGCGGCCATGCGGCAAGCGCGGGTCGGCGAGTTATCGCACTGGAAAGGCGTCGCCTTCGCGAACGCCGCGCGGCACGGCGTCTACTCGGCGTTGCTCGCGCGTGCAGGCATGACCGGTCCAGCGCCGATTTTTGAAGGACAGATGGGATTCGAAAAACAGCTCAACGTTTCGCTAGGCGACCTGGCAAAAGTATTCACCACCAGCACCGAAGCCATGCCGGGTGAAGGCCCTGCTTCGATGATTCTCAAGACGAGCATCAAATACTGGCCGGCCGAGTATCACAGTCAGAGCGCGATCGAGGCGGCTTTGCATTTGCGCAACCAAATCGATGATTTGTCGAAGGTGAAATCGATGGTGATCGAAAGTCACGACGCATCGGTCGATATCATCGGCAGCGAGCCAGAGAAATGGCGGCCGCAACAGCGCGAAACGGCCGATCACAGTCTGCCGTATATCACGGCGGTCGCGTTGATTGATGGCGAGGTAACCGACAAGCAGTTCGCGCCGGAGCGTTTCACCGAGACGGGGATCGTTTCGTTTTTGCAGAGCGTAAAGGTCGAACGAAACGACGAGTTGAGCGCGATCTACGCGGAAGCGGTTGCGAACATTGTGCATGTGAATCTGTCCGATGGCCGCACCCTGACCAAGAGGGTCGATTACCCGCTCGGGAACGCGAAGAACCGACTGAAGGACTCGGAGCTCGAGGGTAAATTCCTCGCTTTGGCCGCGCCGAGGATCACAAAGGAAGGCGCGAATCGGGTGCTTGAGCACGCCTGGAAACTGGACGAAGCGGCGGACATGACGAAACTGATGAAGCTGGTCGAAGTTCCAGCCTAACGAATGCAAACGCGCTCCACCGCTGCACGCTTGCGCGAGCTGATCCGGGAGGATTGCGTTGCCATGCCCGGGGTGTGCAATGCCGCAACAGCGCGGATGGTCGAGCGCGCCGGTTTCGACGCGGTTTACATCAGCGGGGCAGGTCTCTGCAATGCGACGGCGGGCGTGCCGGATATCGGGCTGCTCACGCTCACCGAGGTTGCGCAACTCGCTGGTTACGTGGCGCGGGCTGTGGACATTCCCGCGATTGTCGATGCTGACACTGGTTTTGGCGGAGCGGGGAATGCGGCGCGCACCATTCGAGAACTGGAAGCGGCGGGACTCGCCGGTTGTCACATCGAAGATCAGGAATTTCCGAAACGTTGCGGCCATCTTGCGGGGAAAGCGCTGATCTCGATCGAAGACATGAAGGCAAAGATCTCGGCGGCTGCTTCCGCAAGACGCGATCATGATTTTCTGCTGATTGCTCGGACGGATGCGCGCGCGGTCGAGAGTTTCGATCAAGCTGTGGAGCGAGCACGCAGCTACGTGGCGGCCGGGGCGGACGCGATTTTTCCGGAAGCGCTGCAAACGCGCGAAGAGTTTCAGGAGTTCGCAAAATCGATAGAGGTGCCGCTGCTCGCGAACATGACCGAGTTCGGCAAAAGTCCGCTCTTGAGCCGTGGAGAATTAGCACAGCTCGGCTACCGAATGGTGATCTATCCGCAGTCGGCGTTCCGCGTCTCGATGTTTGCGACCGGCCAGATGCTGCACGATTTAAAAAAAACCGGCACGCAGGCAAGCTGGCTGGATCGGATGCAGACTCGCAAGGAACTTTACGAGCTACTGGATTATGATCCGACAAAGTAGCGCCTCGTTTTTTTGTCATGTTGAGCGATTCTTCGACGCCGCTCCGCTCAGCATGACCGGCTTGAAGAAGGAAAACGAATGAGCACTGAAACGAAACCATCGTACAGCCCCGGACTCGCGGGAGTCGTCGCGGGAGAGACGTCGATCTGTTGGGTCGATCCGAGTGCCGGCTTGATGTATCGCGGCTACGACATTCACGAGATGGCGCTGCAGGCGAATTTCGAAGAAGTCGCCTATCTCTTGCTCAATGGTGAACTGCCCAATGCCGGGCAGCTCGCGAAGTTCACGAGTGAACTCGTCGCCGCCCGCGAACTCCCGAAGCCGGTTTTCGAAATGCTGCGACTGCTCCCGAAAAAGATGCATCCGATGGACGCGCTTCGCACCGGCGTGTCCATGCTGGCGCCGTTTGATGACGAACTAAACGACCACTCGCACGACGCGAACGTGCGGAAGGCCATCCGGTTGATCGCGAAAGTCTCGACGCTGATCACCGACGGCTGGCGCATCGCTCAGGGTAAGGATCCGTTTCCGAACAGGCCGGACCTCACGCATGCCGGGAATTTTCTCTACAAGCTGACGGGGGCAGTGGCGCCGGATTGGAAGATCCGCATGCTGGACACGATTTTCATCCTCTACGCGGATCATGAGTACAATGCGTCGACTTTTGCGGCGCGCGTGACCGCCTCGACTCTCGCCGACATGTATGCGGCCGTTACTTCGGCCTGCGCCACGCTCAAGGGCCCGCTGCACGGCGGGGCCAATGAGGAGTCGATGAAAATGCTCGATGACATCAAAACGCCTGATCGCGCTGAGGCCTGGATGATGGAAGCGCTGGCGCGAAAAGCGAAGATCATGGGCTTCGGCCATCGAGTTTATAAGAAGGGCGACTCCCGCGTGCCGGTTATGCGTGATATCGCGCGCGATCTCGGGAAACGCGTCGGCAAAGAAGCGTGGGTGCCGATTTGCGAGAAACTCGAGCAAACGATGGAGCGCGAAAAACAGCTTTGCGCGAACGTCGATCTCTACGCCGCGCCCGTCTTCACGATGTTTGGTTTTGATCCGGCTCTGAACACGCCGATTTTTGCGGTGTCGCGCGTCGCGGGCTGGTGCGCGCATGTTCTGGAGCAGCACGACCACAATCGTCTGATTCGTCCTCGTTCACTTTACGTTGGTCCGCCAGAGCGGCCCTATCCGGGCACCGCTTCGAACGGCTCCAGATCAGTTTGATGGCGTCGGCCGAAGGCGTTTCACTGCAAGAGAAGTTCGCGCCGGCAAACGCGTGCTGGGGGTGCGGGCCCTCGAATCCGGACGGTCTGCGTATCCGCAGCTTTGCACGCGGCGACGAGCTCGTGGCGGAATGGATGCCGGAATCCAGGTAC
>DASYVG010000099.1:0-2162 GCA_035937255.1 Chthoniobacterales bacterium
GCGATCGCGAGATCGGCCTGCACGAGAGCGCGCCGATAATCTTCGTCGGACTCGATCCGCACGAGGGCGGGTGCCGCCGGAACGACGACGTAGCCTCCGGTCGAGCAGAGCCGCTCGACCGCTTCTTCCGCGGAGCCGTCAAAAAAGCGCACCCCGAGAATTCGCACAGTTTTTGGAAGCGGAAGCACACTGGAGGACTCGCCCGGTTGGTTCGCGGGGAAAACGTCGGGCATGGTTTTCATTGAACCAGAATGACGCGGAACGAGAAACGCCGAACTTCCGCGGCCCGGCATGAAATCGCGACGGTCCGCATCCGGACGCGTATTCGGCAGCGGCGAATCACCAACCAAACATTGGAAATTCGCCATCGAATCCTTTCAAGGCAAAGCAACCGAGCGCGGGTGGAGCGAGAAATCCGGCGAGTTGCGCGCTGGCCGGCTCACTCACGACGCAAGCAAAGTCGTGCTCGGCGGCGACGCGTTCCATGCGAAAAACAAAATTTAAATCCTGACCGAGCACGCTTAGTTCACCCATGCCGGCGGCGGATCCAAAAATCGCCTCCCCGAAATGCAGCGCGCCCCGAAACGGCGGGTGTCGCCGGTCCTGCATCCTTCGAAGTTCGCCGAGCGCGCCCGCAATTTCGGCAGTTTCGGAAAGGCGGTTGTCCCAATAAACAAGCAAACCGTCGCCGAGAAATTTGCTGATCGTGCCGCGATGCCGCTCAATCAGCCGCTGACATTCGGCCAGCCAGGCGCCGACCATGCGAGCAAGTCCATCCGTGGTTAGATCACAACTGAGCTGAACAAAATTTTTGATATCCAGAATCAGGAACCAGCAAGTGAGATTGCTCACATCCTGCACGGTCATTTGCGCTTCAGTAGAGGGAAATTCGTCGCCGTTTTGCGCTTCGTTTTCGATGCGAAAAACAAAGCTTTGCTCGCCAATCTGGATCGTGTCGCCCGGCTGGAGCGCGACCGGTTGCGTTAAACGACGGCCGTTCAAGTGCGTGCCGTTGCTGCTGCCAAGATCGGCCAGCCAGTATTCGCCCGCGCCCTGCGCATGGACGACCGCATGACGACGCGAGACTTTTTCGGAGGCAAAAACGACGTTGTTGTCCTTGGCACGACCAAGTGAGCACGTCCGGCCGACGAGCGGGAGTTGTCGGTCATGCGCATCCAGCCAGGCCATGCAGGCGCCGTTTACCATGGGCAGCTCAGAAGCGGTAACTGTGCCACGGCGTGCGCTCCGGCACGACCTCTGCTTTTCCGGGAGACAACATGTACTCGCACGCTGCGCCCGCCGAAGAATCGGATCCCGGCCAGACGAAGCGCGGAGTGGTGGGAGGAACGCGACTCTTCGAGCGGTTTACATTGCAAAAGGTGCTGGGCCGCGGCGGGATGGGAATTGTCTGGCTGGCGCGAGACGATCGCCTGGAACGGCTGGTGGCCTTGAAACTCGTGCCCGACTCGATCTGCTTCGATGTCTCGGCGCGCGAAGATTTGAAGCGCGAAACCCGCAAGAGCCTGACGCTCACGCATCCAAACATCGTCCGGATTTTTGATTTCATCGAAGACGAACAGACCGCGGCGCTCTCGATGGAATATGTCGATGGCCCCACGCTCTCGACGCTGCGGGTGCGGAAACCAAACAAGATTTTCGACGTAGCGGAATTGGCGCCCCTCGTCGTCTCGATGTGCGATGCGCTTTCCTACGCGCACGAGAGCGTGCAACTGGTGCATCGCGATCTAAAACCGAGCAATGTGATGGTCAACAGCCGCGCGGAGCTGAAGGTGACCGACTTCGGGATTGCGTGCAGCATTCGGGATTCGATGAGCCGGGTGAGTGTGCGGACCTCCAGCGGCACCCTTCTATATATGAGTCCGCAACAGATGCTGGGGGAGAACCCGGCGGCGGCGGATGATGTTTACGCGCTGGGCGCATTGCTCTACGAAATGCTGACCGGCAAACCGCCGTTTCATAGCGGGGACGTCAGTGCGCAGGTGCGCGAGGTCGTTCCGCCAACGATCAAAGAGCGCCGGGTGCAGCTCGGAACCCAGGGCGCAGCGGTACCCCGGCATTGGGAGGAGACGATCGCCGCCTGTCTTGCGAAGCAGGCGGAATATCGACCACCCGGCGCAGCGGCGGTCGCGCGCCGCCTGCAA
>DASYVG010000100.1:0-1863 GCA_035937255.1 Chthoniobacterales bacterium
TGCGGCCCCGGAAGAAACGCGCCATTTGGGTTGTAGACGAGATGCAGCGGAAGATCGTGATCGGTCCCGTAACCTAACGAGTTAAGAAGCTGCAGCCCTTTAATGCTGCCATCGAAAACACCGTCGCCGCGCTGCGCGTTCACGTTTTCCGGAGAGTAACAAGGCATCGAGGCGACGATTTCAATCTGATGCTCGGCGAGAAACGTTGCGTAATCTTCAAACCCCGGTTCAAGCAGGATCGTCAGATTGCAGCGGTCGATGATGTGCCGCGGCGGCGTCAGTGCTTTCAGGCGGCGGACAAAATACTGAAAGTCCGGCAGCATTTCCGGCGCTCCCCCGGTGAGATCGACCGTCGCGATCTCAGTCTGGGCCAGCCAATCAATCACGCGATCGACCGTTTCGCGCGTCATGATTTCCTTCCGCTTCGGTCCGGCGTTCACGTGACAATGCACGCAGGTCAGGTTGCAAAGTTTGCCGACGTTGATCTGCAGGACTTCCGTCTTCGTGTGTCGCAACGGCAGCGAATGCTCGGCGAGCTTGGCAGCGAAGCGGTTCATCAAGAAAGAGTAGTTCCGCCGTCCAAATATTCCACGACTTCCTGGCACTGAGGGTTCTCGAGCATCGCATCGCAGCAAGCGGTTTCGACGATCGTCCCGGCGCCGTCGCGCACGCAAATGCAGGCCAGCCAATCCGTCACGCGGCGCGCCTGCACCACGTTGTGCGTCACGAGCACGATGGTGTGGCGCTCCTTCAACTTCAGGATCAATTCCTCGATAGCCTGGGTCGATTTCGGATCAAGCGCGCTCGTCGGCTCGTCCATCAGGATCACGTCCGGCTCCGTCGCGAGCGCCCGCGCAAGACAAAGCCGTTGCTGCTGACCGACGGACAGCGTGAGAGCGGAATCGTCCAGGCGATCGCGCACTTCGTTCCAGAGCGATGCTTCGATCAAGGCGCGTTCGGCCGCTTCAGCGAGCGCGGCGCGTGAGAGTCTCCGCAAATGGCGAACTCCGAAGACGACGTTCTCGAGAACGCTTTTCGGAAAAACGACGGGCTGCTGAAATAGGAAACCGATGCGCGCGCGCAACGCGTCGGGATCGATCGCTGCGTCGCGGATGGGCTGCCCATGGAATCGAATTTCTCCGGTCACACGCAGCTCCGGGGTGAGATCGGAAAGCCGATTCAAGCAGCGCAGGAATGTGCTTTTCCCTGCGCCGGAGGGGCCGATGATCCCAAACACTTCATGGGCGCGAATGGTGACCTTCACGTCGCGCAAGATCGTCTTGCCTCGCGCGCTGACGGTCATCTCGGCAACGCGGAAGACAAGCTCGGACGCAGACATCTGAGCCGGATCGGAAAACGATGCGCTGTTGGTCTGCTTAGCCATTTGCTTCATCATGCAGGCGGAGACGGATCGGCAGTGCCACGATGCTCAGGACAAATACGAGGGCAAGCAGGACCAGCGCAGAGCCCCAAAGTTTTGCGCCGACCGCCGGATCGAACGAGTCCTGCGCGAGAATGAAAATGTGATACGGCAGCGAGAGGACGGGACTTTCCCGAACGCCACGTGGAAGCGTGGCGCCCGCAAAAATCGTCGCCGTGAACATGATCGGCGCCGTCTCGCCCGCGGCACGCGCGAGCCCAAGCAGCGAGCCGGTAATCAGCCCGCTCCACGATTGCGGCAGAATCACCGACCAGACGATCTGCGATTGGCGGAGCCCCAATCCGGCAGCGGCTTCGACATACTTCCGTGGAAGAGCGTTGATGCGTTCGATCAAAGCGACGGTAACAGTGGGAAGAATCATAATCGCTAGCAGAATGCCGCCGGTAAGCCACGACTTTCCCCAGCCGAGATATTTTACGAAG
>DASYVG010000101.1:0-2694 GCA_035937255.1 Chthoniobacterales bacterium
ACTCCATCAACGTGGCACTAAGCATGAGGATCATGACGCGCATGGGCGCGATCGCGACGAAGCGACTTGGCAATGACGGGAAGGCGGAATGGAATCGCGGCGTCCACTCGCTGCTCGACGTGAATCCGGAGCGGCGGCTGATCTGCCACTTTCCGCAGGACAACACGATCATCTCCGTGGGTTCCGGCTACGGTGGCAATGTCTTGTTGAGCAAAAAGTGCCTCGCGCTTCGGATCGGTTCCTATCTCGCGCGCCAGCAGGGTTGGCTCGCAGAGCATATGCTAATTCTCGGCGTCGAATCGCCGGAAGGGCGGAAGCACTACGTGGCCGCGGCCTTTCCGAGCGCGTGCGGCAAGACGAATTTTGCGATGCTGATCCCGCCGGCGCGGTTTGCGGGATGGAAAGTCACTACCGTCGGGGACGACATCGCCTGGATGCAAATCGGCGACGACGGACGCTTGTATGCGGTCAACCCGGAGAATGGATATTTCGGCGTCGTGCCGGGAACGAGCTACAAATCGAATCCGAACGCGATGACATCCATCGAGCATGACACGCTCTATACGAACGTGGCGTTGACGGACGACGGAGATGTTTGGTGGGAAGGCAAGGACGGCGCGCCGCCCGCGCACGCGATCGACTGGCGAGGGAACGACTGGACGCCGGGATCGAAGGAGAAAGCCGCGCATCCGAACAGCCGGTTCGCCGTGCCGATGCGCAACAATCCAGTGCTCGATCCGAATGTCGAAAAAGGGGCGGGCGTTCCGATCAGCGCGATTATTTTCGGCGGACGCCGCAGCGACACCATGCCGTTGATTTTCCAGGCCTTCGATTGGGAACATGGTGTTTATGCCGGCTCCACCATGGCGTCAGAAACAACTGCGGCCGCGACCGGAGCAGTCGGCCAGGTGCGACGCGATCCGATGGCGATGCTGCCGTTCTGCGGCTACAACATCGGGGAATATTTTCGCCATTGGTTGCGAATCGGGACGCGCCTCAAAAATCCGCCGCTCATTTTCCATGTGAACTGGTTCCGGAAGGGGGCGGACGGGAAACTCCTCTGGCCCGGCTATGGCGACAACATGCGCGTGCTGAAGTGGATCATCGAGCGCTGCGAAGGGAGCCGCGATGCGCAGGAATCGCCCATCGGTTTCATTCCGCGCCGCCAGGATTTGGATTTGGACGGATTGGATGCGGGTGCCGGGGAGCAGATCGAGCAGGTTCTCGCGGTGGATGCTTCGGAGTGGAAAGTCGAGCTGGAGGGGCAGGCAAAGTTCTTCGAAAGTCTGCGCCCGGTGGTGCCACCGGAGTTGCTCGCACAACGCGAGAAGATCGCCGCTCGCTTCAAAAAGTAGCCGCCAAACGCGGCCCATTTGTTGCGTGGACGAAGCGCAGCCGCGATAATCAGCGGTGGTTCCGAGGAAAGCTGAAAGCGAACACGGGCATAACCCGTACGGCGGGGGTTGCGTCGAGATCCGCGGCGCTCGTCAGAATAACCTCAAGGGCCTCGATCTTAATCTGCCTCTTGGGCAGTTAAGCGTCGTCACGGGGCCAAGCGGCAGCGGCAAATCGAGCCTCGCCTTCGACACGATCTACGCGGAAGGCCAACGGCGTTACGTGGAGACCTTCAGTCCCTACATGCGCCAGTTCCTCGACCGCATGGACAAACCGCGCGTCGATGAAATCCGCGGCATCCCGCCAGCGATCGCGATCGAGCAGTCGAATCCGGTGAAAAGCTCACGCTCGACCGTCGGCACGATGACCGAGATCAACGATTATCTGAAATTGCTCATGCCCCGCGCGGCACGCGCGTTTTGCCCGAGCTGCGAGCGCGAGATCCGCCCGGAAACCGCAAAGTCCATCGCGGACGAAGCGCTGCGCGAGCTGGGCGGCGCAACCGTGCTCCTCACCTTCTGGGTGTCCGTGCCGGCCAAAACGGAGCCGCGCGAGTTCTTCGCCTTTTTGCAGCAGCAGGGTTATCTGCGCGTTTGGTTGCACGGCGAGATCGTTCGTTGCGATACCGCGAAAGTGGTCGGTCGACTCGGCGCGCGCGTGCAGGTGATCCAAGATCGGCTCACGATCTCGGAAGAAACGCGGCCGCGCTTAATCGAATCGCTCGAGACGGCGCTGCGTTTTGGGAAGGACCGGATCAACTTCGTCAACGTGGAGACGCAAGCTGAGTCACCATTCTCCACCGGGTGGCATTGCGCGCACTGCGATCTCGATATCCGGCCGCCCACACCGGGTCTCTTCAGTTTCAATAATCCGCTCGGCGCCTGCCCGCAATGTCGCGGCTTTGGCCGCACGATCGCGATCGATCTGGATCGCGCGATTCCGGATCGGTCGCTCAGCATTGCGCAGGGAGCGGTGCGAGTGTTTCGCGGGGAAGAGATGGGCCAATCACAGCGGGATTTGATCCGAGCATGTGCGAGCGAGGAAATCGACGTGCATGCGCCGTTCGAGGAGCTGCCGCAGGCCGATCAGGACTTCGTCATCAACGGCGAGAAGAAGGAGGGCGACTACGTGGAAGATGAGGAGAGCGACCGCTGGTACGGCGTGCGCGGGTTCTTCAAATGGCTGGAGAGCAAGACTTATAAAATGCACGTGCGGGTGCTGCTCAGCCGCTACCGCGCCTATACAACTTGTCCAAGCTGTCGCGGCGGCCGGTTCCAACCGGAGACGCTCAATTATCGT
>DASYVG010000102.1:0-2023 GCA_035937255.1 Chthoniobacterales bacterium
CTCGGTGTTCGCCGGCTTATGCACACAAACCGGTTCCGAATTCGCGGTTGGCTCGTCGAGGCGCCAGAATTCGGCTCCTCGCGAGCCAAACGCGGCATTAGGAATCGAGAACGGCCGGATCGCTCAGATCGGAAATTTTGCGAAGCCGCGCCCGAGGATATTTTCTCCGTTCTGTGCATCTACCGAGGCGGACCAGACGCGAATCTCAAGACGTATGTCTGTGTGGTGAATGTCTGTCGCAAACGCCACCCTGAGTCTGATGCATGAGTAAAGCTGCTGCACTCGATCCCATCTCATGCGCGCTCGCCGAAGATATCGGCACGGGTGACCTGACAACCCAGCTTTTCGTCCCTCCCGGACTGCAAGCATTCGCGCGTATTGTGGCGAATCAGAAGTCGGTCATCGCCGGGGCGGAAACGGCGGCCGAAGTCTTTCGGCGGGTCGACACGAAATTGCACGTGCAGGTCCGACTGGGGGATGGAACCTCGGTCATCGGCGGCGAAACCGTTGTCGAAATCCGCGGACGCGCACAATCCATTCTGACCGCTGAAAGGGTTGCGCTGAATTTCCTGCAGCGGCTCAGCGGCATTGCCACTATAACACGCGCGTTCGTCGACTCTGTGGCAGGCTCGCGCGCCAAAATCCTTGATACACGAAAAACTACGCCCGGGCTGCGCGCGTTGGAAAAGGCAGCGGTTGTAGCGGGCGGCGGCCGCAACCACCGTTTTGGATTATTCGATATGGTGATGGTGAAAGACAATCACCTCAGCGGCGGCTCCGGTTTCGAGCAGATGCGCGCCGCGATCCAGCGCGTGCGGATGGAACATCCCGGGATCCGAGTGGAAGTGGAGGCTGATAATTTGCAGCAAGTTCGCAGCTTTCTTGAGATCGACGGCATCGACGTGATCCTTCTCGACAACATGCCGCCCTCGAAAATGCGCGAGGCAATCGCGCTGGGAAAAGCGAAGGTGGAATTTGAAGCCAGTGGCGGTGTGAGCCTGCGCAACGTGCGGCAGATTGCCGCGACGGGCGTCGATTACATCTCGGTCGGCGCGCTCACGCACTCCGCGCCCGCGGTCGATCTTTCGCTGGAGTTGACCCCCGTCGGAACCTGATGTGGCCGGGGAAGAGTCGACGATTGAGGCGCTCAAGGCCGACGAATTGCGAGCCGCCCTGGCTGGATGCGTCATCGGACGCGAGATTATTGTCGTGCGTGAGACTGCCTCAACAAACGATTTCGTTTTGCAAATGGCGGGACCGGATGTGGCTGAGGGAGTCGTCGTTTTTGCCGAAACCCAGACGGCCGGGCGAGGACAGCACGGCAAACGCTGGGAATCATCGGATCGGAAGGGACTCTGGTTCTCGATTTTGCTTCGTCCAGACATCCGAATCGAAGAGTCTGCTCGACTCACGACCTGGCTGGCGGGATCGATTCGCACCACCATCGCGCAAAATTTGCAGCTGCCTGCCGAGGTAAAGGCGCCCAACGACGTTTATATCAGCGGGCGCAAGATCGCGGGTGTTTTGGTTGAGATGCGATCCCGCGCGAACAGCTACTTCGCGATTGCGGGGGTCGGCGTAAACGTGAATCAAAGCCTGCCCGATTTTCCCCCACAACTGCGCGAGACAGCGGCGTCCCCCGCGATGATCGCCGGGCATCCGATTGCACGCGGTCCCTTCGCCGCCGCATTACTGCGCGATTTCGACGCGACCTATCGGGAGCTCTTACGGGTGTAGCCTTGCAACGCGCGCAGTTTCTCCAACGCTCGTCCGCTCTCGAGCTGCGCGCGCGCTATTGTCACGCCCTCGGGAATATTGGCGGCCAATCCTGCGACGACGAAGCCGCCCGCCGCGTTGACCAGGGCGAGATCGCGCCGCGGACCTTTGACCTCGCCAGTTAGAATTCCCTCCAGACACGCTGCATTCGCCGCGGCGTGGTCGCCGCGCAATTCAGCACATGAGCTCTCCGCAATCCCGAACCATCTCGGATCGATGACCCCGGTCGTGATCTTTCCGTTTTCCA
>DASYVG010000103.1:0-10986 GCA_035937255.1 Chthoniobacterales bacterium
GACTCCGCAGTATGGCTGCGGACTCGATCCGGTCGTGCGCGAGAACGCGCACCGCATCAGAGCGATTCTCAACGGAGCTGATTACGCACGTTGGGATCCGCAATCGGACGAGTCGCTCCCGATCACGTATGGCCCGGGCCAGTTGGAGGGGAAAATTACCTGCCGCGACTTGCTGCTGCGCGCGCTCGATCTGGCACCGGGACCTCGCGGGCCAGTCTTTGCGATGGTCACCCGCCTTGTGGTTGAGAAAGGTTTCGATGCTCTCATGCCGGTGCTCGATCGTCTTCTGGCAGACGACGTGAGATTGATCATTCTCGGCGAAGGCGATTTGGTCTACGAAACCGCGCTGGCGGTGGCCGCGCGCAAGTATCCGAGCCGCCTCGCTTATAGCCGGGCCTACGATGAGACGCTGGCCCACCTGATCGAAGCTGGCGCGGATATCACTCTGATTCCCTCGCGGTTTGAACCGAGTGGACTAAACGCGATGTACAGTTTGAAATACGGCGCACTGCCCGTGGCCCGAGCCACCGGTGGAATCCACGAGATCATCGAGGATTACGATCCTGTGACGGACAGCGGTTTCGGATTCCTTTACTATCGGCCGTCTTCCGAGGCGCTCTGGGACGCGATTGGGCGGGCCAAAGAAATTTTCCAGAACCGTGCTGTCTGGTCGCAATTGATCGAGCGCGCGATGGAGCAGAATTTCTCCTGGGAAAGGGCGGCGGCGAGCTACGAAGAACTTTATCGCCAAGTGACAGCGCCAGCGGAAAGACTGGGGTAGAATTACGGTTGTTTCGGCTTCGGCCCTAATGGTCGTTGGCTTTGGCTTTCAGCGCGCTCGACTCACGCTGCCCAAGGCTTATCGCGGTTGCGCCTTTTCGCCGGAAGACCCGCGCGACTTGCGTTGGGCGTGTCGCTGATCCGACAATCCTCGCGTGCGCCGCTCCAAAGCATCGTCACGAAGAATCCCCGAGCATCATCACAACGTGTACGTGATACTGCTACACGAAGAGGCGGCGCAGCACCGCTCCGTCCTAAAGGTGAATCCAAAACGCGATCCGGCGAAACCGTGCGTTTACGTCGGGATGAGCGGGTTGCTGCCGGAGCATCGTTTCGAGAATCATAAACACGGTTATCAGGCCGCTTGGGCCGTGGAGAAATATGGCGTCCGTCTATTGCCGGAGCTTTATGAGCATTTAAATCCGATGCCGTATGAAGCAGCTTTGCAGATGGAGATGGATCTCGCGGAAGATCTACGCGATCTCGGTTATACCGTTACCGGCGGCCATTAGCAGCTTTGCAACGCTCAGGCGGGCGCGGCCGCTTGCGATTACCTCGAAGAACGCGATCTCGGGCATGTCGACCAGTGGTCCATCCGGCCGAGGGCTGATCGGCGAATAAACGTCGGCACGTGTCGTCAAAGTCTGCTCCCGATGCGCACCGGTTTTCAACTTTTGGCCCCCGTCTCATCCCGAACCGCCTGCGCGCCGGGGATGGAGCCTTGCAACCGAGATGGCTTTAGTTTCTCCTCGGCCCTCTCCCGCCCCGGCCCGATGCATCAGTTTCGATTTCCGCTCAAGGCCGTATCGGCGGCGTTCCTCGTGACGCTGGGTCAGGTGCTGGTTGCGGTGCTTCTGCTCGCGCCGGAAGGGCCGTTTCCGTACCGCTACACGACGCTCATTCAGCACGATTCATATTGGTTTGCGAATATCGTCGACCGCGGATATGGCACGATCCTGCCGCCCGTCAGCCACAAAATGATGGAGGTTTCGAACGTCGCTTTTTTTCCCGCATACCCAGCCATCGCCGGCGCGTTGCACCACTGGCTAGGCCTCGATACTTACCGTGCGCTGCTGGTCACCGCGCAAGCCGCGGCCTTTGGTTTCTGGAGTTACTTTTTTCTCTTTTGTGAACGCTGGAATATCTCGCCGGCGTTGCAGATTGGCGGAGCGGCATTAATCGCCTCTCACCCGACCGCTTTCTTTCTGGTCGCCGGTTACTCGGAGTCGCTCTTTCTGATGGCGCTTCTTGGCTTCATGTATTGGAGCACCGCTGATGGGCGGTCTGCGAAGGTCGTCGCGGCGCTACACGGGTTTGTTATGTCGGCCACCCGGATCGTGGGAATCCCATGCGCGGCGTTTCCGATCGTTGTGGCCCTCGTTCGCCGCGGATGGCGCGGCTTGCGCGACCTTCGCTCCTGGCTGCGCAACTATGGCCCGGCCGTTGCCGTCGCCATCGGAGCGACGCTCGGAGCGGGCACGTTTTTCCTCTACTGCCTGGCTCGCTGGGGACGGTGGGATCTCTATATGCTCACGCAGCAGGCGGGCTGGGGTATAGCGCCCGATTACCTCGCCGTCTTCAAACCGAGCAGTTATCGGTGGGTGCGGCCGGGCTGGAGCGATCCGACGGCTGCCAGTCAGCTCACCACGACTTTGGCGGCAATCCTTTTTGTGGCGATCACCGTGATTGAGTTGGTGCCGGCGATCCGACGCCGGTCTGCCTGGACAACGCGCCTCGGTTTCTACTTCTGCGCGGCGATCATTTACTACATCTCCGTCAGTGGTGTCGCCTCCGTCGAGATGGAAAGCATGCTGCGCTACGAATTCTGCGTGCACGCATTAATCGTGCTGGCGCTTTTGCACTTTTTGCATCACTTTCCCACCCCTCCGGTCCTGGTGCGGGCGCTGGGGTTGACCACAGGGGCGCTTGTCAGCGCAGCTGGATTCAGCGTGCAAGGGTGGTACGTCTGGAATTTCACGAGGGGTGGCTGGGTTGCTTAAGAAAACATGAAAACGAACGTAGCGATTATCGGTGCAGGGCCGGCGGGATTGACGGCGGCTTACCTGCTGGCCAAGAACAACGTAGACGTCACGGTGCTGGAAGCGGATCCGACCTACGTCGGAGGGATTTCGCGCACCGCCACCTACAAGGGATTCCACTTCGATATCGGCGGACACCGTTTTTTTTCGAAGTCCAAGGAAGTGAATGATTTTTGGACCGAGATTCTGCCCAACGACATGCTCGATCGTCCGCGCTCCTCGCGGATTTTCTACGGTGGAAAGTTCTTCGCCTATCCGCTGAAAGCATTTGAAGCGCTATTGAAGCTGGGTGTCTTCAAATCGACGCTCTGCGTTCTGTCTTGGCTGAAGGCACGCCTCTTCCCCGTCGCAAATCCCAACAATTTCGAAGACTGGGTTAGCAACCAATTCGGCAAGCGCCTCTTCAACACTTTCTTCAAGAGTTACACGGAAAAGGTGTGGGGCATGAGTTGCAAAGAGATTTCCGCGGATTGGGCGGCGCAACGGATCAAGGGATTGTCGTTAGGCAGCGCAATCAAGAACGCTCTCCTCCCGCAGCGGCAGCCCAAGGACAGCAGCAAAGTGATCAAAACCCTGATCAATTCATTTAAATACCCGCGCAAAGGTCCCGGCATGATGTGGGAAGCATGCGCTGAAAAGACCAAGGCGCTGGGCGGGCAGCTGCAGATGGGATGCAAAGTGACGGGTTGCGGCTACCACGAACAAGATGCGATGTGGCAGCTTCGCTTTCAGGACTCGGGCGGATCGGTGCAAACGCTGGAGGCCGAGCACGTGATTTCGACCGCCCCGATGCGCGAATTGATTCGCGGTTTGTCTCCGGCCGTCTCGGAGCAGGCGCGACAGGCGGCGGATAGTTTGAAGTACCGCGACTTTATCACCGTGATGTTGATCCTGAAGGAAAGAAACATGTTCGATGACAACTGGATCTACATCCATGATCCGAGCGTCAAAGTGGGGCGCATCCAGAACTTTCGTTCCTGGTCTCCCGAGATGGTGCCGGACGCGGACAAGGCGTGCTACGGGCTGGAATACTTCTGCTTCGAGCACGATGGACTCTGGGATTCGTCCGACGCCGATTTGATTGAGCTGGCGAAAAAGGAATTGCTGCAGATCGGGCTCGCCCAACCCGGTGACGTGATCGACGGCTGCGTGGTGCGGCAAAAAAAAGCCTATCCGGTCTACGACGATGACTACGCGAAGAATGTCGCGGAGATTCGCCAGGAACTAGACGATCGTTTCCCCAATCTGCATTTAGTCGGTCGCAACGGGATGCACAAATACAACAATCAGGACCACGCCATGATGACGGCGATGTTGTGTGTGGAGAACATACTCGCGGACACGAAGCTTTACGATCTCTGGCAGGTGAACGGCGACGCCGAGTACCACGAGGGTGGAGAAGCGGCGGTCGAAGAAACGACTGGCAGCGCCTTGCGCCAAGTCCCAACGCGCGTCTCCATTGCGCCGGAGCTCGCCTCCGAGCAGACCTAGGTTGCGGAAGCGCTCGTGAACCCGAGTTCCGCGCAACGCGGACCTCGTCGTTTCACTCCGTGAACGATTCCATGGGCGGGCAGGAACAGATCAGGTTGCGATCGCCATAAACGTTGTCGATCCGAGCGACTGCGGGCCAAAACTTTTGTTCGCGCGTCCAGGGCGCAGGAAAGGCAGCCTGAGTGCGAGAATACGGACGCGTCCATTCGTCCGCGATCACCTGCTGGGCAGTGTGAGGCGCGTTCTTCAGCACGTTGTTCGCGCGGTCAGCCTCGCCTGTACTGATCGCTTCGATCTCGCCGTGAATGGCGATCATCGCATCGCAGAACCGGTCGAGTTCCTCCTTCGATTCACTCTCGGTTGGCTCGACCATCATCGTTCCCGCCACCGGCCAAGAAACGGTCGGCGCGTGAAAGCCGTAATCCATCAAACGTTTCGCGACGTCTTCGACCTCGACGCCGGCGCTTTTGAACTGCCGTAGATCGAGGATGCACTCGTGCGCGACGAGGCCGCGCTTGCCTCTGAACAACACAGGAAAATAATCGCCGAGTCTCCGCGCGATATAATTCGCGTTGAGAATGGCGACTTTCGTCGCGTCCGCGAGTCCGTCTGGTCCCATCATGCGGATGTACATCCACGAAATCGTAAGAATACTCGCGCTGCCATAGGGCGCGGCTGCCACCGGCCCGACAGCCGATCCGCTGTCGTCGCCACAGAGCGTGGCGGCGCGCGGCAAAAACGGGACGAGTTGCGCGGCCACTCCAATCGGTCCCACGCCCGGTCCACCGCCGCCGTGTGGGATACAAAAAGTCTTGTGCAGATTCAAATGGCACACGTCCGCACCGATGTCGCCGGGGCGGCATAGGCCGACCTGCGCATTCATGTTCGCGCCGTCCATGTAAACCTGACCGCCGTGCTCGTGAACGATGTCGCAGATTTCGCGGATCGTTGTCTCGAAAACACCGTGCGTGGATGGATAGGTGACCATCAGAGCGGCGAGATCGCGCGCGTGCGCGTCCGCCTTGTTGCGCAAATCGCCCAGATCGATGTCGCCGTCTTTCAAACAAGCCACCGGGACGACGCGGAAGCCGGCCATGACCGCGCTGGCTGGATTGGTCCCGTGCGCCGAAGTCGGAATCAAACAGACCTTGCGATGATGCTCGTCGCGCGACGCGTGATACTCACGGATGGCGAGCAAACCGGCATACTCGCCCTGTGAACCGGCGTTGGGCTGCAGTGAAACAGCCTCGAAGCCTGTGATTTCGGCCAGCCATTCTTCCAGCTGTTCGCACATCTCGCGATATCCGAGCCACTGATCCTCCGGAGCGAACGGGTGAAGCTGCGCGAATTCCGGCCACGAAAGCGGCAACATCTCGGCCGTCGCATTCAACTTCATCGTGCACGAGCCGAGTGGAATCATCGACGTCGTGAGCGAAAGGTCGCGCGCTTCGAGGCGGCGCAGATAGCGCAGCATTTCCGTTTCGGTATGGTGCGTGTTGAAAACAGGGTGCGTTAAATAATCGGAAGTGCGGAGGAAGGATTGATCGATCGAGCTCGGCGCAGCGAAATCTCCGGCGCTGGACGCCCGAGTTCGATCGCCGCGAAAGGTCGAAAGGAGCGCCTCGATGTCCGCGTCGGTCGTTGTCTCGTCCGTGGAAATGCTAACCGCCGTGCTTCCGAGCGGTCGCAGGTTGTAACCGACACGACTGGCTCGTTGCACGAGATCCGCGCTCGATCCGTCTCCGAGTTCAACTCGAATCGTGTCGAAGAAGTCTTGGTGTACAATCTCGAGGCCGATCTCCTGCAGACCGTGCGCAAGTTTAGTCGCCATCCCGTGGACCTGCGTGGCTATCGCGCGTAATCCGCGAGGCCCGTGATAGACTGCATACATTGAGGCGATGACTGCGAGGAGGACCTGTGCCGTGCAAATGTTGCTCGTCGCTTTGTCGCGCCGGATGTGCTGTTCACGTGTCTGCAGCGCCAGGCGATATCCCGGCCGACCGGCGGCATCGTGTGAAACTCCCACCAGGCGTCCCGCCATATGTCGCTTGAAAGCATTGCGGGTGGCGAAATAAGCGGCGTGCGGCCCCCCGAAACCAAGCGGCACGCCGAAACGTTGGGTGCTTCCGACGGCGACATCCGCGCCAAATTCGCCGGGAGGTTTCAGCAGCGTGAGACTGAGTATGTCCGCCGCCACAACCGCCAGCGAGCCGCTCGCGTGCGCGCGCTCAATGAACTCCGTGTAGTCGTAGATCGCGCCGTCCGTCGCCGGGTATTGAAGAAGAACGCCAAAGACGTTCTCCTTAAAATCGAACTGGCGATGATCGCCGACAAGAACCCGGATACCGAGCGCTTGCGCGCGCGTGCGGACGACTCCGATCGTCTGCGGATGGCAATCCTGCGAAACAAAAAACGCGCTGCCGTCCAGCGGCTCGTTTTTCACCGCAGCGCACAGCGCCATTGCTTCGGCCGCGGCGGTGGCCTCATCGAGCAGCGAAGCGTTCGCGATGTCGAGCGCTGTCAGATCGGTCACCATGGTTTGAAAATTCAAAAGCGCTTCCAGGCGGCCTTGGGCGATCTCCGCCTGATAAGGCGTGTAGGCCGTGTACCAACCCGGATTCTCCAGGATGTTGCGCTGAATGACTGGCGGCGTGAAGCAGTCGTGGTAGCCAGCGCCAATAAGTGAGCGAGCTACTTTGTTTTTCGATGCGATCTGACGCAATTCCTGCAATGCCTCACGCTCAGTTTTAGCGGCTGGAAGGTCGAGCGCTTGTTTCCGCCGAATGTTCTTCGGCACGGTCGCTTCGATTAGAGCATCGAGATCAGGAAAGCCGACAACCTTGAGCATTTCGGCGATCGTCTCTTGGTTCGCTCCAATGTGCCGCCGGGCAAACGAGCTGAATTCTTCAAGCTGTTGGCCATCGGCGCCACGCGCCGCGCTCGCCGTCCCCGGTTTTTCGAGCAATTCCGTTCCTCCCGTCGCCATGCGCGACGGTACGGAGCGGCCCTTCCGCTTCAAGCGAAATGGAGGGCGTGAGCTGATCAACGCGCCGCTAGTTGGAATCGAAGGTCTGTACTCCGTGCGTTTGCAACTTCTCCCGCAGCTCAAGCAGATGCGCCCGGTTCCGCGTTTCGACGGTGCAAAGAACCTGCACGGCCGAAATGTCGGAACCGGCGAAGGCGCGATCATGCACTACCTGTTTTACGCTCGCGCCGGTAGACGCGATTTGCGTGGCTAGATCCGCGAGTCCGCCCGGGCGGTCGCTGATCACAGCAGTAAACCGGCAGAGCCGCCCGTCCGCCACCAAGCCGCGTTCGATCACGCGACTGAGCACGTTCGGATCGATGTTTCCGCCGCAGAGCAGGAGCACTACTCGTTTACCGGCAAGCTCTGAAAGCTGACCCGACAAACACGCTGCGAGCGGGGTGGCGGCGGCGCCTTCGACCACGCCTTTCTCGAGTTCCACTATCCGCAAAATGGAAATTGCGATCTGTTCTTCCGTCACTGTCACAACTTTATCGACGCGGGAGCGCGCGATTGCAAAAGCGTTGGCGCCCACTTGGGGAATGGCGAGGCCGTCCGCGAGCGTCGCCGACATCGCGATGCACGTAGGTTGACCCGCTTGCAGGGCGGCCGAGAAGCTGGCGACATGGTCCGCTTCAACCCCGATCACGCGCACATTTGGGCGCTTCGTTTTCACCGCCAGCGACACGCCTGCAATCAGGCCCGCACCGCCGATTGGGACGACTACGGCCGCGACGTCCGGAACTTGCTCCAGAATTTCAAGGCCCATCGTGCCTTGTCCCGCGATGATCGCCGGATCGTCGTATCCGTCGATGTAAGCGAGTCCCTCCTCGACCGCGATTTCGTGGGCCCGCGCTTTGGCTCCTGCGAAATCGTTTCCATACAGAACCACGGTCGCGCCGAGTTTTTGGCAGTTGCCGATTTTGATCAGGGGAGCGTATCGCGGCATCACAACAGTCGCAGGGATTCCGAGCAGCCGGCCCTGGTAAGCGAGCGCCTGCGCGTGATTGCCGGCCGACGCCGCGATGACCCCGCGATGCTGCTGACCCGACGGCAGCAGCGCCAGCGCATTTCGTGCGCCGCGTTCTTTGAAACTTCCCGTGCGCTGCAGGTTGTCGAGCTTACACAAAATATCCATCCCGGTGATTTCACTCAACGGAATGGAAGGCTGACAGGGCGACCGGTAGACCGCCCCTTCGATGCGGTCGCGCGCTGCCTCGATGTCAGCAAACGTCGTCACGCCGGTTTCATATACCGCGCGCTGCGCACCGGCAATCGTTTACCGGCACGCGCTCTATGAATCGAGCGCCTCGCGGATCTTGCTCGCGAGCTGTTCGGGATCGAACGGCTTGGCCAGGAAGAACATTTCGCCGTCGCGTCGGTCGCCGGGATGGAGTGACTCCTCCAAATAACCCGAAACGAAAATAACTTTTGTGGTGGGTCTGGCTTCCCGCAGCCAATCGGCAAAACGACGGCCGCTCATGTGGGGCATTACCATATCGGTCAGGAGGAGATCGATTTTCCGATCGCCATTCTCATGCGCGACCAGCCGCTGCGCATCGTCGCCGTTCGCGGCCTCGATCACATCGTAGCCCAAGCTCCGCAGGATTCGTACCGAGATATGTCGGACACTGACGTCATCTTCGAGCACCAGGATTCTCTCCGTGCCGGTGGGTAATCTTTTGGCCGTCGTCTTTTTGTGCGGCTGCGCTGGAGGTGCATCAACTCGCGGCAGGAAGATGGTGACGGTCGTGCCGCGCTCCTCTTCACTCTGAACGCCGATGCCGCCGCCGCTTTGCCGCACGATTCCATAACTGGTCGCGAGTCCGAGGCCGCTGCTGCGATGTTCGCTCTTGGTCGTGAAAAAAGGCTCAAACAGATGTGCCTTCACATCTGCGCTCATTCCAACACCGCTGTCCCGAACCGTGATCGCTATATAATCGCCAGGCGTCAGCTGTTCGAACGCGACCGTAGCGAGGTCATCCTCCGTAATCGTGACGACGCTCGTCTCCACCAGCAGCCGACCGCCCGAGCTCATTGCGTCACGCGCGTTGACCACAATGTTCAGAATAACCTGCGTGATCTGGCCCGGATCCACTTCCACATGCGCGCCTTCTCGATTTCGGAGCAGGTGACATTCGACCGCAATGTTCTCGCCCAGGAGCCGGAGGAGCGATCGTTCAAGATTGGAGACGAGTGCGTTGACATCGACAATGCGCGGTTCGAGCGGATTTCTCCGGCTGAACGCGAGTAATTGACCACTGAGCGTCGAAGCGCGACTGGCGGCGGTCCGGATTTCGCGAACGTACGCGGCGACCGAATTTTTGACGCCGAGTTCGTGCAGCAGCAGATCGCTATAGCCCAGGATCGTGGTGAGAAAATTATTGAAATCATGCGCGACACCGCCGGCCAACTGCCCAAACGCTTCCATTTTCTGGGAACGGCAAAGTTGATCCTGAAGTTGTTTGCGGGCGCTGATGTCCATGAGCGAGCCGACGAACCGGACCGCGGTGCCGTCTGCGTCGCGCACGATGCAGGCGCGTTCCAGCAGGTGAACGTAGGAGTGGTCGCTGCGGCGAAATCTATATTCGCCACTCCATGTTTCGGCCTTCGACGCGAGCGCATTGCGGACGCTGGCTGCGTTGCGTGCTCGATCTTCCGGATGGAGATGCTTCTGCCAAAAGCCGAGCTGGTCGGTTGCCTTGGAAGGGGCGTATCCGAGCAGGCGCTCCAGGCCTTGTGGCCAGGTGAGAGTTCCGCTTTCTAGATTCCAAACCCGAACCGCATCATTCGTAGCCCGGGCGACAATCTTAGAATATTCTTCCGGCGAAGGAGCGCAGCTCTGGGCGATCTCAACGTGAGTTTCATGGTTCAGTTTTTCAGTGGCGGGCCCGTCGGATTTTTCGCGACGAACCGTCTGTGTGGGCTGTTGGCCGTGGTGAATTTCCCTTGCGAATCGCATGCGTCACGTCAGCCCAGCCCCTGAATCTTGGGAAGCTAGTTCCATGCCCTGCCGCCGCGGCTTTCATACCATCCCGCATCTCGATTTCACTCCCGTCGGCATCTAACCTCGTCAAGGAGACAACATGGAAACTCCCACTGATACTGACCTGCTTAAGCCTCTCAAAAAGCAGGAAGCCCTCGTCACTGGTGCGAGTTCCGGAATCGACGAGGCCTGTGCCCTCGCGCCAAGGCGCGGGGGCATCCGTCGCGTCAACTACGCTTCGAACGCGTAGGAGGCCGAGCGCGTTTCAGCGTCAATCTCACCGGACAGTTTCTCTGTGTGCGCGAACCTGTCCGTGAATTTCTGCGACGTGGCGTCGCCCCCGAAGTTTCACGTTCCGCTGAAAACTCATCTGCATGAGCTCGTACACGAAGTCATCCCTGGGGTGGACACGTAAACTACGCCGCCTCAGAGGGCGGCGTCATGCGGCAAGAAAATTACGGCGCAGGAACTAGCCGCGCAAAAGATTCGGGTAAACAGCTTGCGGCGGGCGCCATCAAAACGAGCTCGGCTTGGGAAACGCCGGAGGCCGCGGGGAGATTAATGACACTTATCCCTGGCGGAGGGATGACTCTTTACTCTTGGCTTTGCCACTGGTGGTCAACTCGGCTGGGGGCGGCCGACTCACTATGTTGCTCCAGAACCTC
>DASYVG010000104.1:0-1927 GCA_035937255.1 Chthoniobacterales bacterium
CCTCTAATTTGCCCTTGGTGCTTTTGCGCGGCGAAAATATCGTGAATCAGCTCGAGGGCATGGCCGAAAACGGTTTCGAATTGTCCGAATCCGCGATTCATAAAATCGGCGAGGCGGAAGCGCGCGGCGCGCGATGGGACCACATCGCGCTCTGGCTGATCGCGGCATTCGCCCTCATGATGCTGTTGCGTTAGAGCATGATCCGATAGTGGGTCAGTTTGAAATCCGATGGTCCTTGACGCTGCGCCTGTTTCCTCCATGTTTGAGGCAAGAAGCAGCCGAGGCAAAGATCATGTCTTTCATAGATGATTGTTACTGCCCAGGTTAGAGGGGCGATCCGAATTGGCGCGATAGATTTTTCTGGACGGCGGAGGCGGTTTTCGATTCAAGAATCGGATGATTCGCGAAACGCCAAGCGAGCTGTCCAAGGAAGAACTGATCGCGCTGATTGCGGCGCTGAGGGCTGAAAATGCATCCCTGAAAGCGCGGATGGCCGAACTTGAGCGCCGGCTCGAATTGAACAGTTCGAACAGCGGCAAGCCTCCGTCGAGCGATGGGCTGAAGAAGCCGGCGCGGGTGAAGAGTTTGCGCGAGCCTTCCAGCAAGAAACCGGGCGGGCAGAAGGGTCACAAAGGCGAGACCCTGCGACAGGCCAATGATCCCAACGAAGTCGTCGATCATTACCCGTTGGCCTGCTCTATGTGCGGCGTGGGCCTCGACCCGGAAACGAGCGTTGGCCATAGCGCCCGTCAGGTGTTTGATCTGCCCGAGCCACAACCTCTCGTCGTGACCGAACATCGTGCGCACGATTGCCAATGCACCGCCTGCGGCGCGAAGACGCGCGCGCTGTTTCCCGATGGCGTCAACGCGCCCGTGCAATATGGCGCCAGAATCACGGCCTTCGTGATCTATCTGTTGCACTATCAGTTGCTGCCCGAGAATCGCCTGGCCGAACTGATGGCCGATCTCTTCGGCGTTAAAGTGGCCACGGCGACGATCGCGAGAATGAGCCGGACTTGCGCCGAACGTCTGCGGGGCTTTGCTGAAACGGTGCGCGATCTTGTGGCGGGCGCGCTGGTGAAGCACATGGACGAGACGGGGTTTCGCATCGGCGGCAAGACGCAATGGCTGCATGTGGCGTCCACTGCCTTGCTGACCTTCTATCGCGTCTGCGCTAAGCGCGGCAGTCTCTTGGCGAATGTCGTCGGCATCGTCGTTCACGATCACTGGAAGCCCTATTACACGATGCAAGGCGTGCTGCACGCCTTGTGCAACGCCCATCACTTGCGCGAACTGAAGGCTCTCGTCGAAATCGAGAAAGAAGAGTGGGCGCGCAAGATGCAGCGGCTGCTGCGCCGCGCCTGTCACGCCGCGAACAGAGCGCGAGAACGGGGCGTTCCTTTGAAGCCTCGACTCATCGAATGTTTCGAGCGTCGTTACGACGCCATTCTCGCCGAAGGGCTGGTCTTCCATGAGGCCCAAGCGCCGCTGGTGCGCGTCGCGATGAAGGGAGGCGGCAGACGGCGCGGCCGTGCGCCTCGCCGAACCGGACACAATCTCCTCTTGCGCCTCGCAACGCGCAAACAAGACACGTTGCGCTTCCTTCACGATGCTACTGTTCCCTTCACCAACAATCAGGCCGAACGCGACGGGCGCATGATGAAGCTTCGTCAAAAAATCTCCGGCGGCTTTCGGTCGTTGCAAGGCGCGATGGACTTCGCGCTCAACCGCTCCTTCTTCTCGACCGCCAAGAAGCAGGGCTGGAACATCATCGACGCTCTGACCTGCGACCCATCGAACTTGGCGAAATCCCTACGCCTTTCGTGAGCCATCCAACCAACCTGGCCAGTAACCTCTTCTGGGTAATGGCGCTGGGAATCGTGCGGCGAGCAAGAACAACGCGATCTTGGCGGCATCAAAGTCTGGC
>DASYVG010000105.1:0-4517 GCA_035937255.1 Chthoniobacterales bacterium
ATTACCGCCCAGACAAACAATCCGAAAACTGCAAAGAGCAGCACGACGCCGAGCCAGGTGGAGAAAACCCGTTCTGTGCCTTCGCTCGGAGAACCCTCGGTCATGACCATACTCAGTTCTGCATCCGCAAAGACTCCAACAGACGGGGATCACGCGTGGGAAAGAGCGGTGATTTGCTCGCGATGCGCAGGTAAACGAACGCCAACGTCGGCCCGATTGCGATCAGAGGAACAAAATCCCACAAGCTCAGGTGAACGCCCCCGCGATGGAGCATTGGCATGATCACGATGTACATGTCGAGCAACTGCATGATCACGATCCAGGCGGCGATGATGCAGAGCTTCTGCGGCTGCCTTTTCGGAGCGCGCACAAGCAGAATCGCGAACGGAATGAAAAAGCGCCCGATCACCAGCAGAAGGCTGAGCAGGTTCCACGACTCGGTGTTTCGCCGGATAAAATACTCGGTCTCTTCCGGAATGTTCGCGTACCAGATGAGCATGTACTGGCTGAAACCGATGTAGGCCCAGAAGACCGTGAATGAGAGCATCCATTTACCCATCACATGGTAGTGCTCGATGGTGACGATATCTTTCAAATACCCCGCACTGCGCAACGCGGTGATGACGAGGACGAGCAGCGACATGGAGCTGCCGGCCGCGCCGGCGAAAATGTAAGGACCCCACATGGTCGAGAACCAATGCCAGTCCAACCCGATCAACCAATCGTAGGCCGAGAAAGTGAGCGAGAGAGCGAAGAGCGGCAGACTGACGAACGCCAGTTTCCGCATCGACAAGGTGTAGCGAGGGTTGCCGTCGCGATCCTGACGGACCGACAAACGGCGAAACAGGATCGCGGCCGTGCTGAAGAAGGCGAAGTAGAAGATCGCGCGGAACAGGAAGAAGCCCCAATTGAGATAAGCACGCTTGCTGTCGAGCAATGGATTCTGCCCCCTCGGGATATTCATCCAATCATAGAGCTGATGCCGAAAGAGCAGCAGCGGGATCATGAAAAGGGCGAGCACTGGCAGAAGGCAGGCAAGATTTTCCAGCTGCCGTCGCACCACGACCGACCACTCCGCATCCGTGACGTGATGCACGATGATCCAGAAGAAGCAGCCCACGATGATGGTGAAGAAAAAGGCGAAGCCGAAGAGCCAGGAAAAACTGAATTGTCGGGGCGCGACGAAGGCGCCGAGCACGCTCAGGATCAGGCCGAGCAGCCCGGCCGCGCCGAGCAGGGTGGAGAGTCCGGCGAACCGGTTGCGCTCGAAATATTCGCCTTCCGGCGCAGGCAGCACGTGAGAACGCTCGCTCATTTCTTCGGTGCCTCCGCCGGTTTGGCAGCCGGATTGGGCGCTTCCGCCGGCTTCTCCAGTTCCGCGAGGTGCTCCGGCGGCACATCTGCCGGCGTCGCATTCTGGCTGCGCTGCAGCGCGCGCAAGTAGGCGATGATCGCCCAGCGGTCGTTCACCGTCACGTTCGGTCCGTACGACATCATCGTATTTTTACCGTTGGTGATGGTGTTAAAAATTTCGCCGTCCGCCATGCTACGAAGGCGCGCGTCCTGCAGACTGACGACCGTCGCGAGCCCATACTGCTTCGTGATCCCATTGCCGGCGGCCGCCGCGCCGTGACAAACCGCGCAGTTGATATTGAAACGCTGCTGTCCGCGCTGCATCAACTCCGGCGTTACCGGCAGCGGTATTCCAGTTCCCCAGTTCGTCCCCATCGTCCCAGTGTTAAAATAATCGGTGCCTTCGCTGAAGGCGACGTGCGGGCGTTCCATCGGCTGCCCGGTTACAGGCACAGTTCCGGGGCTGGCGGCCGCACCGGGATTCGGCATTTCATAACCAATCGGCACCGTGCCAGTCACCGGAACACGCGATCCGCGGCCGTCCGCAAAAAAACCGAGCGGCGCCTGCGCGCGCACTTTCGGTTGACGCACCATGTCGGGAAAAACTTCGATCGGCGATCCGGTGCTCTTCTGCCCGCGAAATCCGAAGACGGCCACGATCGCGAGAGCGAGCACGAAGAAGACGAAGAAGAAGGCGCGCAGCATTTTAATCTTCCTCGTGAATCACGGTGACGTGCTGGCCGCCGGTTTGTTCCAGGAGTTGCTGCGTTTCTGCTTCGCGGAAGCGGGGATCGCGCGCTTCGATGATCAGAAAAAATCCGTCGTTGGTCGCGCGACTAAAACGTTCCCAGTTGAATACCGGGTGATACCAGCGCGGCAGGCCGTTCATGATCAGCATCGCGAAAAAGGCGGCGAACGCGGAAAATAAGACCGTCAGCTCAAACATGATCGGGAAGAACGCCGGCACCGTTTTCCAGGTGACCGGTTTGCCATGGACGACGAGCGGGTAAATTAACGAGGACGGCCCGAATTCCAGAATGACAGCGGTGAACAAACCGGTGATCCCCCCGGCCAGGACGGCGGCGCTCAGCCAGGATTTCCCCAGGCCCATCGCATCGTCCATGCCGTGAATCGGGAATGGCGAGTGCACGTCCCAACGCTTGAAGCCCGCATCGCGCACGCTTTTGGCCGCTTCATACAGCGCGGCCGCGCTCGGATATTCCGCGCCCATCCCGTAAACGTTGTGACCGGAAGGCGTCTTCATGTGCGCTCCTTCCCGCCGGCGGCGACAGGATGATGCTGCCCGGGTGAGGCGTAGTGCGGATCAGCCTCCGGCAGAACGATCTTTATTTCCGACATCGCGATCATCGGCAAGTAGCGAATGAAAAGCAGAAAGAGGGAGAGGAAGATCCCGAACGTGCCGACGAAGGTCCAGATATCGACCCACGTTGGATAGTACATTCCCCAGGAGGATGGCAGGAAATCGCGGTGCAGCCCGCCCACGATGATGATGAAACGCTCGAACCACATGCCGGCGTTCACGCACATGCAGACGAAGTAAACAACGTAGATGTTGGCACGGCATTTCTTGAACCAGAAAAGCTGCGGCGAGAGCGTGTTGCAGAAAAGCATGCCGACCCACCAGTACCACCAGTAGGGTCCGAGGATGCGATTGTAGAAGGCGTATTTCTCGTAACTGTTGCCGCTATACCAGGCCACGAAAAATTCCATCGCGTAGGCGTAGGAAACGATCGAGCCGGTGAGCAAAATAATCTTCGCCATTTTGTCCACGTGCTGCGGAGTGATGATGTCGTGCAGCTTGTAAAGGGCGCGGGCTGGAATCAGCAACGTCAGCACCATGGCAAAGCCACCGAAGATGGCGCCCGCGACGAAATAAGGCGGGAAAATCGTGCTGTGCCACGTCGGGAGGACCGACGTCGCAAAGTCAAATGAAACGACACTGTGCACCGACAAAACGAGTGGCGTCGAAAGCCCCGCGAGGAGGAGATAGGCCATCTCATAATGGCGCCAATTGCGGTTCGAGCCGCGCCAGCCGACCGCGAAAATTCCGTAGAAGAATTTCTTGATCTTCGACGTCGCGCGATCGCGCAGCGTCGCGAGGTCGGGAATCAAGCCCGTATACCAGAACAGTACCGAGACGGAGAAGTAGGTCGAGACCGCGAACACGTCCCACAGCAGCGGGCTGCGAAAATTTGGCCAGATGCCGTAGTTGTTAGGCAAGGGGGCGAGGTACCACGCCATCCAAACCCGGCCGACGTGCACGCCGGGGAAAATCGCGGCGCAGATAACGGCAAAGAGGGTCATCGCTTCCGCGGCACGATTGATCGAGGTGCGCCATTTTTGCCGCAGCAAAAATAGAATCGCGGAAATCAACGTGCCGGCGTGACCGATACCGATCCAGAAGACGAAGTTGGTGATGTCCCACGCCCAGCCAATCGGATGATTCAATCCCCATGTGCCGACGCCGGTGGAAATCTGGTAGCCCAGACAGAAGAGTCCGATGGCCGCAATCAGAGCCGTGATCGCGAACGAGACCCACCACCAGCGCGGCGCCGCCCCTTCGATCACGCCCGCTATCCGATCCGTGATCCAGCTGAAGCTCCGCTTATTCAGGACGAGCGGAACCCGCGCGAGCGGCTTCTCGACCGAAGCCGACGCTTCGCTGCGAATCACGTCTGGAGCTGTGGTTGCGCCGTTCATTAGCAATTTCCGAATTTGGGGAGCGCACGCGCCCCGCGCGCTGGCGAAGCCGCCCCGGCTGCGCGCACTTTCGGCAGAGCGCGGCGGAAAGACGGGGACGTACTAACCAATTTGCGGAGAAGAGCGTTTCGGCGAGGCGCCGAAACCAGCATGCGAGGCGCGTGCGCTCCCCAGAGGATAAAACCGCCTGCGCAAGGTTCGATTCCCATCACGGCTTCTCCTCTGGATTCAACGCCCCTTGATCGTGTGATTCAAAGTTGTGTTTTCCCTTGCTCTCATCGCCCGCCTGCTCGGATGGACTCGCGACTGCGATGGCGCCCGCATCCGGCATCTTCAGATTGGGATTGCGGATGCGCGCCAGGTAACTCGTGCGCGTATTCACATTCAAATATTCGAGCAGGCGATAGTTGCGATCCTGCTTTTTCATTTTCGACACGCGACTC
>DASYVG010000106.1:0-3005 GCA_035937255.1 Chthoniobacterales bacterium
ATTTTTAAGATCCGATTGGCCGCTTCAGCTTTTTGGAATTGCTCGGAAGCGCGAACAATCTGATTTAGTTCCTCAACCGCTGCATGCTGTTGGTTAACCGAAAGCTTCGAGTAGCCAACGATGTCGATGAACAGGACATGGGCAATCTCGAGTTCGATTTCTTTCTTAACTTCGGCAGACATTTGGCACCGCGAGAGACACCGCTAAGTAAATGGCGCCGTCTGAAACGTCGAGAATAAGTATCGGGGCGGGTTTCGGCGCGAAGCAATGCGACGCGCGCCAAGTTCAGCGCTAATTATTTAAACGATAAGGCTGTTCCGGCGCAACCTGGAGCGCGACGCTCTGTCGTCGCGAGGATCAGCACAATGACGGAGCAGTGCGCTCCAAGGGCTAAAAGGCGAAGCCGAAGCTGAAATGAAATGCACCGGGGTCCTCGTGCGGATGCGGATCCGGGTTCACGCCATAATCCAGGCGAATCGGGCCAATTGGAAGTTTGTAACGAAGTCCGGCGCCCACGGCGTAGCGCATTTCGTCGAATCCCGGCTCTTCTGCGCTCGGCAATAGATTGCCGGCATCCACGAAAACGGCCCCCTGCAATTCTCCGAAGATGGGGAAGGTATATTCGACGTTGTAGATACTGAAGAATTCGCCACCGATCGGAAAGCCGTGACGGTCCCGCGGGCCGAGGTCGCGCTCGCCGAAGCTGCGCACTGTGTTACTGCCGCCGTTGAAGAAGCGCTCGTCGATCGGAATCTCGAGCGCGTCATCGGAACCGGTATTATTGAGCGAATGGATGATCCCCATGCGCGCGCCGATCGCAATGGACGAACGCTGGAACCAACTCAGCTGCGACCGGCTGCCGAATGCGCTGACGTCGGTATTGGTCGGCATCGTCCGACTGAACGGAATGAAATAAGTAACGCGGAAGGTGCTGCGGACGAAATCGACGTCGCCACCGAGCGCGCTCGAAGCGACATCGAAAGTGTTATCGAAGACAATGCCGCGGCTCGGAACCACTTTGCTGTCACGCAAATCGAGCGTTTGGGTGAAGCCGATCGAACTAACGAAGTAAGAAGTCTGGCCGAGCAGGATGGGCGGAAATATATCGGCAGAAGTGACCTCGACGTGCCGCTCGGAGAAAACGAGTCCAGCCTCGTAATGCTTTCCGAATTTGCGGGTCAGGTCGATCCGGCCACCCAGCTCGAATTTCGTGTAGCCATCGTAATCAAACGTCAGGGCTGAGAGGTGGAACCTGAAACCAAAATCGCTGTCGAGAAACCACGGATCATCCCAGAGCACTTCTCCTTTGTAGCCGCGCTGCGAATATTCGACCGAGGTTGTGAGGGGACGGCCGTAACCGAAGAGGTCGCGGTCCCGAAAAGAGGCGCCCACGATCGCGCCCGCATAGCTTCCATAGCCAAGCGAGAATCCGAATTCTTTGCTCTTCGCTTCTTCCGCTGAAACATCGAGACGGAGCAGGTTTCCACCGATCGGCGTCGGCTTGATCTGTAAGACGTTGAACAATCCTGTGCGCATCAGATCCCGGAATTTCTCGTCCAGCACGTCGGGGCTGTAAGTTTCCCCGTGTAACTTGCCGAAGCGCTTTTCGATGAAGCCAGGTCGGAGCCGCGCGAGTCCGTTGACCGTTACTCCATCAAAATGATAGAGCGGACCGGGAACGATGCTGACTCGGACAGGCACACGCCCGTCACGCGTGCTCCGCGGGTCGCCGGTCGCGTCAACCTTCACCCCATAATAGCCGCGGGCCTTGAAGTAGGCCTGCAGACGGCGGGGAATATCCGCGATCCGTTGCTCGGTGTAGGGCTGCGCGAGGAGATCCCGCATCTGGCCGCGCAACGCTTCCGCCCCATAGATGGTCTCCCCGCTGAAGCCAATCTCTGCAAAAAAATATTGTCTCCCTTCCGTGATCGGGATCGTCGCGTCGACCTGCGCGCTATCCTCGCGGAAGTGGTAAATGGGCGGTGCGACGACGGCTTCGAGAAATCCTTCGGAAATGTAAAGGCGGTGCACGAGATCGGCGCCTTCCTCCACGTCCGCGGCGACGAACGGCAGGCTTTTTTGGAGCTTCGAATAACGCTCGCGCGTCGGGCCAACCGCGTACTGGAAGAGCTTGTCCGTCGGCTCGTGCTGATTCCCCACAAAGAGCACCTGACCTAGTGTGACGAGCGGACCTTCCGCGATATCAAGCCGGAGATGATCTCCGGACTCGATCGTGTAATGCACGTCGACCTTCGAGTAGCCGTGCTTGCGATAAAACAGCTCGAGAAAGAAGGCGATGTCGTCCGCGCGTGCCGCGGTCAGTCCGAATTCATCCAGTGTTGTGATTTGCTCTTTCAGCTGCGACCGCAGTTCGGCCTCCGCGAAAGCCTGCTCTCCGCGGAACTCGATCACATTCGTATGCTGGGCCCGCTTCTCCTGCTGACGTGAAACCGCGCGATCGCGCCGGTCCTTTTCTTCCGGCCGCGGCACCTCTACCGCCGTCTGCCCGGCGGCGCCGCGGAGGAAGAGAGCTCCGCAGAAGAGGAGAGAGCAGATGATGCGTCGCATCTCAGCGGAATCGGATCAGATACCTTACCATGCCGCGAAAATCGCCGCCCACCCCTAGGTCGCCAACGAGCACGAATTGGTCATTTATTTTATACCGCGCCGTCGCGGATTGCTGACCCGTGCGCGGATCAACATTCCCGACATCGACCTGCAGTCGATCGAAAACAGAGTTGCTCTTCGTGACAGCGCCTTTCTTGAAGACCTTGCGGTAGAGCTGTTGCACCAGCAGCGTCGCGGCGCGGCCAGCCAGGACGTTGTTGTTCCCGGTCAATTCTTCACGCGTCGTGCCGGTCGCGAGCAAGGATATGATCTCCTCCTGCGGCAACGGGGGTTCGCTCGTAAAAACGGCTTCGGGAGCAAGGGACGAACCGTAGACATATACGTGCACGGTGTAATCGCGGATCAACGAGGTCCCATGCAAATCGATCTTTGGATTG
>DASYVG010000107.1:0-3034 GCA_035937255.1 Chthoniobacterales bacterium
ATTTGCGATGATCCATTTCAGTAGAAATTGCGCCCAGGAACTGCAGTCAAATTCCGCCGCCCAGCCCGGCAATGGTTTCGACCGCACCCGGCTGAAGAGATCGCCTCCACCGAATGGACGATTCACGAGCACCGCGACTCCGCGCTCCTGCGCGAGCGGCAGGATCCGGGGCTCCGCGGCGCGCTCGCCGATCGAATAATTGATCTGCACAAAATCGAGTTTCTCGCTGCGCAGAACTCGTTCGAGCGCCTCGAGTGCGTTTTCGGTGTAATGCGTGACGCCGATATAACGCAGGCGACCCTCCGCTTTCCATTCGTGCATCGTGGCGAGGTGAGTCGCGACATCCACGAGGTTGTGCACCTGCATCAGGTCGATCCGCTTCGTTTGCAGACGTGAAAGCGAACGTTCCATCGATTCCAAGCCTGCCTGCTTCCCGCTCGTCCAGACCTTCGTCGCGAGAAAGAGCCTTTCGCGCTGGCCGATTCTCGTTGCGATCTCGCCCACCACTTCTTCGGCGCGACCATACATCGGTGATGAATCCACCACTCGTCCGCCGAGTTGAATAAAAGTCGCAAGCACCTCTTGCAGCGGCTTTCGCTCTGTCGCCGATGGACCAACATCGAAAGTCTGCCACGTACCGAGCCCAATTACCGGCAACTGCTCGCCGGTCGACGGAATGGATCGAGTCAGCATTGGTGATTTCGCGTCTGTCTCTGCTCCGTACGATTGCAAATTCCGCAGCAGCACCGCTGCCGCCCCAAAACCAAGCAGGCGCGTGGCGGTGCGTCTCGACATTGCGCCGTCTCGTTCACACGCAGAATTCATGCGTTGCTCAGTCTACCTGCGGTCCGGCTACGGGACCACCGGTTCCCGCAATCGACACGCCGAAGCGGACGCGCTGAGTTATATAAATTTTGCAAGAGGCTTTGGCCGAATGCTTTGACGCGAGGAAGTCGCAATGGCACAACCGTTGCTGAGCAGACGCAACCCTCATGCCCACATCCACGACACGTCGCCGTTTCATCCAACTTTCCGCAGCCGCCGGCAGTGCTGTCGGTTTCGGTTTTGCCCCACGTTTCTTGCGCGCCGAAGATAAACCAAAGCCGCTGCGAATTCTGATTCTCGGCGGCACCGGCTTTACCGGGCCGTTTCAAGTCCGCTACGCTCTGGGCCGCGGCCATCACGTCACAGTTTTCAATCGTGGCAAGACACACCAGGGCGAGCTGCCCGACGGCGTCGAGCAACTGATTGGGGATCGCAGCGGAAATCTGGAAGCGCTCAAAGGAAAGAAGTGGGATGTCGTGATTGATAATCCGACCATGCTGCCCGCATGGGTGCGCGATGCGGCGGAAGTACTGAAAGGGAATGTCGATCGCTACGTTTTCATCTCCACCATTTCGGTTTTTGCCGACAACAGCAAACCAGGCATGGACGAAAACGGCGCGCTTCTTGTCTACGAAGGGCCGGACGCGATTAAGGAAACGCGCGCCACAGTCGGGGCATCAGGCTTCAAACTTTATGGCCCGCTCAAGGCGCTCTCGGAGAAAGAGGCGGAGAAGCACTTCTCTGGGAAAACGCTCGTCATTCGGCCTGGTTTGATTGTGGGACAGGGCGACGAATCGGATCGTTTTACTTATTGGCCGGTCCGCATCGATCGCGGAGGCGAAGTTCTTGCGCCCGGCAATCCGGCCGATCCGGTGCAAATCATCGACGCGCGCGATCTCGCTGAGTGGACCATTCGCATGGTGGAGAGCGGCACGACCGGGATCTTCAACGCGACCGGCCCAGCGACGACGCTTTCCACAGGTCAGATGCTTGACGGCATTAAGGCAGCGTTGAAATCGAGCGCGACTTTCACCTGGGCGAGAGCCGAGTTCCTCGAAAAGAAAAAAATCGAACCATGGTCGGACATGCCGGTTTGGGTTCCGCCGGCGGGCGAGATGGCTGGATTTTCGAAGATCAGCATCAAACGCGCACTCGACAAAGGCTTGACCTTCCGTCCCCTGGGAGACACCGCCCGCGACACCCTGGCCTGGTTCAAGAAATTGCCGCCGGAACGCCAGAGGAAGCTCAAAGCGGGTCTGACACCCGAACGGGAGGCCGCACTACTCGCCGAGTGGCACAAAGAGGCCAAGTAAGCTTCGAATCGCTCAGCGGACAGGGCCGACTGCTCCTCTTCCGGACGAAAAGACGATGCACTCGTCCGGCCGCAGCGGTCTTGCGTAAGGTCGTGCCTCGCCGGTTTGGAGCCGTTTTTTCATGAACTCACCATGGGCCCGACTCCGTGGCAAGATCGTAGACGCCCGTCCGGACGAACTTCGGGCGCTCGCGCTCGCGTTCGCCTTCAATTTCGTCATCCTCGGTAGCTATTACGTCATCCGTCCCATCCGGGACGAAATCGGGGCAGCCGGAGGACTCGAGAGTCTCTCTTGGATGTTTACCGGCACGCTGGGCGCGATGCTGATCGCGAATGCTCTCTTCTCCGCGATCGTCGCGCGCATGTCGCGGCGGCGGTTTATCCCGATCGCTTATCGGTTTTTTATCGTCAATCTCGGCTTGTTCTACCTTTTAATGCGCACCGCTCCGGCGGCGCAGCAAGTCTGGATCGGGCGCGCTTTCTTATATCTGGGTCAGCGTTTTCAATCTGTTTGTCGTGACCGTCTTCTGGGCGTTCATGACCGACATCTTCAACAGCGAGCAAGGCAAGCGTCTCTTCGGCTTCATTAGCATCGGCGGATCGCTCGGTGGAATCATGGGACCTTACATCACCGTATCGCTGGTCTAAATCGGCGCTGCCAATCTACTGCTCATCTCCGCCGCTCTGCTCGAGATCGGCGCGGAATGCGTGCGCTTTTTTCCTGCGGGATTCGGAGGCCAACGGCGCGCGCGCGCTGAGGATCGTAGCGCAGAGGAGTTAATCGACGCGGAGGTCTCGCAGCAACAGACCACGCTGCCGCGTGACCCCGAGCCAGAACAGCCGATCGGCGGTGGGATCATCTCCGGCATCTCGCGCGTCTTTCGCTCGCCCTACCTG
>DASYVG010000108.1:0-2694 GCA_035937255.1 Chthoniobacterales bacterium
GGGAAGAGCCGTTTCTCGATCACCTTGCCGATGACGAGCACGCTGCGCGCGAATTGCACATCTTCGTCGCTGATATTTCGACCGTAGGTGAGCGTGTAGGAGTTCGCGGTCAGGAAACTTCGGTTGGTTCCGGCCACTGTCAGGCTGGGCGTCGTTTTGATGCCGTTGTAAACCGCCTGGCCTTTGAAATCGAAAGTCTTGAGACAGATTTCGCGCGCCTGCCCCTCCATCAATTCGTAGTAACGAAGCGCCTGCCGGTAGCTGATATTCTTGCGATTCTCGAATTTTTTCTGTGTCCGACCGCCTGCATTCACATTGGCCGGATACTTCGCGAACTGGAAGATATTGGATCCGAGAAAGCTCAGGCCCGATTCGATCGAACCCTGCAATGCGCCGATCGCCGTCATCACGGAAATAACCGAGAAGACGCCGATGGTGATCCCGGTCATAGTCAGCGCCGAGCGCAGTTTGTTGGCGCCGAGCGAGGAAAGCGCCATGGCTACAACTTCGCGGAACTTCATCAGGATATTACCGCAGAGGACGCAGAGTCATGGAACAATTTCTTCTTCGCGTTGAGAACGCGCCGGCGGACTCCCTGCTTCAGGAGCTGCACGTTGAAATTGATAATCAGGCCTACGTTCCACTCGCCCAGCTTAAGGTACGTGACCAGCTTCGCGTCATAGATCGGCAGCAGCGTTTCGACTGCTTTCAACTCGATTAGAACTCTGTTGTCGATGACGAGATCAGCGCGATAGCCACAATCAAGCAGCACCGACTTGTATTCGACAGGAATCGGTTTCTGCCTTTCGAATGCGATTCCTCGAAGACTCAGTTCGCGGCACAAACAGAGCTCGTAGGTGGACTCCAGAAGCCCGGGACCGAGTGCGCGATGTACTTCCATCGCGGCTCCGATCACCCGCTCGGTTAATTGATTTTCATCCATCGGAACTCTGCGTCCTTTGCTCTCTCTGCGGTGAATCATTCATACCTCAGCGCCGTTACCGGATCCAGCCGCGAGGCCGACCAGGCCGGCGCGAAGCCCGAGATCAAGCCGGTCAGAATCGAAACGAGCATGCTGGTCAGCACCAGCCCGAGTGAAAAGTTGATCGGAAACGACGGCAGCGCGGCGCCGATTCCGAAACACATCAGATACGCAAACGTCAGTCCGATCAGTCCGCCGAGCAGACAGAGCGCAGTCGATTCGATCAAGAACTGCAGCAGAATCGTGCGCCGCCGCGCGCCCAGCGCCTTCCGCGTTCCGATCTCTTTGGTGCGTTCCTTTACGCTCACGAACGTGATGTTCATGATGCCGATCGCTCCGACAAAGAGGGAGAGCCCGGTAATAAATAATCCCGCCACGGCAATGGAATTCTTGACCGGATCGAGCGTGCTCTTGAAGGCCTGCTGTTCGTTGATCGTGAAGTCGTCTTTCTTTTCGGGCGCGAGCCCGCGGACGCGCCGCATCAACCCGGTCAGCTCGCTGCTCGCTTCCGCCAGTTTTGTTTTGTCCTGCACTTTGACGCGCACGTCCGATTCCGCTTTCGCGCTGAAATATTTATTGAATGCCGGCAGTGGCATCACCACGAGTGAATCCCAGCTGAACAAGCCGAGGAATGTGCCCTGCCGATTGTTCACGCCGATGACCTTAAACGACTGACCGTTGATCAAGACCATCTTCTCGAGCGCGCTGCCGGACGGAAAAAGCGCGTCCGCCACGTCGTAGCCAATCACGCAGACATTCGCGCCGCCCTTTGATTCCACTTCGTTGAAGAAACGGCCTTCTTTGCAATCGACCGTGGAGGTGACGATGAAGTCGGAAGTCGTCCCGAGAATGAAAATATTGTTCACCTCGTTATCGGCGTATTTCACTCCCTTGATCAGACTGGAGGTTGGGACAGCCACGATCAGATTGGAGTGCGGCGTCGCGGCGATCATGCGGTTGATCGACTCCGCGTATTCGGTTTTGATCTTCTTCCGGTCCCGATAGCTCCACCAGTCATTCACGCGCGCCCACGGCCACTGCTCCACGTAAAGCACGTCTTCGCCGAGGACGGACATGCTTTTGTCGAAGCCGCTCTGAATGCCGGCAATCGCCGTCCCCATGAGCGTGACGGCGACGATGCCGATGATCACTCCTAACGCCGTCAGCGCGGAGCGCGTTTTATTCGCGCGCATTTGCGCGGCCGCGATTTTCCAGCTTTCACTGAGCTCATAAAGGAAGCGCTGCATTTGCTAATCAGGAGGCCAGTTCCGCGACGCGTGCGCCGGAAGACATTTCGTCGCTCTCGACCAAGCCGTCGCGTAAGAAAACCGTGCGCCGCGCGTGGTGCGCGATATCCGGTTCATGAGTCACGAGGATGATGGTGTGGCCCAGCTGATAAAGATTCTCCAGCAGCGTCATGATCTCCTGGCCCGTCTTGGAATCGAGGTTGCCGGTCGGTTCATCAGCCAGAATAATCGATGGATTATTGACGAGCGCCCGTGCAATGGCGACGCGCTGGCGTTGTCCGCCGGATAACTCGTTAGGCTTGTGCAGGAGCCGGTCACCGAGCCCCACGTCACGCAAGACTTGCGCCGCGCGCTCTTCCCGCGTGTCCGGATCAATCCCGGCGTAGATCAGCGGCAGCTCCACGTTTCGCAGACTGGTGGAGCGGGGGAGCAGATTGAAGGTTTGAAAAACGAAGCCGATCTCGC
>DASYVG010000109.1:0-8677 GCA_035937255.1 Chthoniobacterales bacterium
ACTTCGCTTTTCGCGCGGCAAAAGATGTTGTCCCGCTCCAGCGGCGCGATCGCGATATCCATCTGACTGGCCACGCCGAACCACTCCGCCCAACCGGTCGCCGGAAACAGATGCACGCGCGCCCCCTCCCGCCGTTCGAGCGCTGCGGAAAGCTTCAACGGACCAACGATCCATAGTTCCACCTGAGGAAAGCGCGAGAGCACGCGCGCCAGCGCGCCCGCCGCTTCTAGAAAATCGACGTCGTGCGTCGGCGTGCCACTTCCGTAACCGAGCACGATCTGCTCGCCGGCCGCACGTTGCCCCCGCGCCGCATAGAGCTCGTCCGCGAGCGCGAGCATTTCACGGCCGAGCGCGTTGCGGTGCACGAAAGCGCGTTTGCCGTGAGTCGTCGCAAGTTGTGCCAGGAGCGGCGTCGCCGTGATGGCTGCGTCGCAGGCTTCGAGCGTGGCGAGGTAGCGGCGCACACCATCGGCGTGGCGCACCTGATCTTCCGACGTGAGATTCTTCACTCCGCGGTGCGCGCCGATCAGCTCCGGTTCGAAAATCAAATCGTCGGTGTCGAAGAGAACGATCTTCCGCAGCCGACGGGCCTCCGAAATCAGCCGATCTAATCGCGGCGAGAAGGCGAGCCGATATAGGATCAGCACGTCGAAATCGAGCGGCCGGACCGGATCGACTTTGCTGTCGTCGAACCATTCCGCGACTTCCGCCGCGAAGCCGAGCTGTTGCAACTGCTCCTGAAGGTGGATGCAGCGATACCGAGTGGTCGTCGCAATCCCGCAACCGCTGGCGATGAAGAATCGAGTCGACAACGGATGGAGCTAGCTCACGGTCCGCAACTGCACGGTATCGACCAGCGCCGTGCCCGCGCGCACATCACTGATGATGACTAGATTATCGCCCGGCACAGTCAGTTTGGCGGCGCGCAGGTGCTTGATCGCCGCGTCGATCGTCGCGTTCGGATCATCCGTGAATTCGAGGTGAATCGGAAACACGCTCCACGAGATCGCGAGCTGCCGTCGGACGTGTTCGGCAGGGGTGAAGGCAAAAATAGGCGCGCGCGCGGGACGCAGATTGGAAACGTGCCGGGCCATGGTGCCGTGACGCGTGAAAACGATTAGTTTCGCTCTCGGCAGAGAATTCGCGAGCAGAACGGCGGAAGCAACCGTCTTCTGACGATTATCCTCAAGCACGGCGTCGGTCGCGTAGCCGGCGCCTCCACTTCGCTCTATGCGACGCGCGACGCGGTCGAAAACCTCGACGCATTTTACCGGATAACGGCCAACCGTGGTTTCGCCGCTCAACATGATTGCGTCCGCCTGTTCGAAGACCGCGTTGGCTACGTCAGTGATTTCGGCGCGCGTCGGCACAGGATTCTCGATCATCGATTCGAGCATGTGCGTCGCGACCACGACTGGTTTCCCGTACCGCAGGCAGAGCTTTACGATGCGCCGCTGAATGATGGGGAGCTCTTCCATCGGGCACTCAATTCCCAGATCGCCGCGCGCCACCATGATCGCGTCCGTTGCCTTGATAATTTCGTCGATCAGCCGCACGGCAGATTGGTCCTCAATTTTCGCGATGATGCGGGCTGCGCTACGGCGCTCCGCCAGCACCTGCCGTAATTCGTCGATATCACTTTTTTCGCGGGCAAAACTGAGCGCCACGAAATCGACTCCGAGTTCCGTCCCGAGGGCGATATCGGCGAGGTCTTTACGCGTGAGCGGCGGCAGACTCACGCGCACGCCCGGCAGATTGATGTGACGCCTCGACCCGAGCGTCCCCGGCGTTAGCACTTCGCAACGAATGCGATGGTGTTTCTTCTCCAGAACGCGCAAGTGGATGACGCCGTTATCAACCAGCACCGTGTCGCCGACTGAGATGTCGTCGATCAGTTCGTCATAATTTACGTCCACGGAAAACGTCTCTTCGCTGCGCGCGCCGTGCACCGTGAATTCCAGAATGTCTCCGGGTTTCAACGCCAGGTCGTGCTTCAAATCCCCGGTTCGAATCGCCGGCCCCTGCGTGTCGAGCAGAATGGCGACCGCCTGGCGGCATTCCTCCGCGATCCTGCGAATGCGCGGCACGATTTCGCGTACCCACCCGTGCTCCGCGTGACTCATGTTGAGCCGAAAAACATTCGCGCCTGCCCGAACCAATGCCTCGAGGATTTCGGACTTCTCCGTGGCGGGTCCGAGCGTGCAGATGATTTTGGTGTTGCGCATCGCGCTTGAGAATTGACGGTCCGGTTGAGAAAAAGCAAAGTGCTTTTCGCGTGCTGGCTCTCTGTCGTCGCGAATAAGGTGCACTCAGCGGATCGATCCCAACCATGCACTCCAGCTCGTACGACAAAATGGCCGCCTTCCGCCGTGATTATCTCGCGGCACGGAAAGACGAACCGCTCTTGATCGTCGATCTCGGAAGTCAGGACATTAACGGCTCGTATCGTCCTCTGTTCGATGCTCCCCCGTGGCGCTACATCGGTGTCGATCTCGCGGCGGGGGCCAACGTCGATGTCGTGCTCCGGGATCCCTACGACTGGCAGGAGTTATCCGCGGCCTCCGCCGACGTGGTGATTGCCGGTCAAACTTTCGAGCACACGGAATTCGTTTGGGAAACGATGCGCCAGATTGAGCGAACGCTAAAGCCCGCTGGCCTTTGCTGCATCATTGTCCCTTCCAGCGGACCGGAGCATCGCTTCCCGGTTGATTGCTGGCGCATCTATCCAGACGGATTGCGAGCGCTCGCACGTCACGCCGGTCTGAACGTGCTCGAAGCATGGACGCAATGGGAAGATCTGCCGCCTTACGACAACGAAAGTAACAAATGGCACGACTCTGTACTCATCGCACGCAAGACCGAAGCGCCGGCCGGGCGGCAGATCACTCCCGTAGTGCGGCGTCCCAGTTCGGGCTAACGTTCAAGAAAGGCGGCGCAAGCAAAACAAGTTGACCGGGAACGGCACGGAAGGCGAAAAGCGAGCACCGATGCGACAAGGAGTGCCAACAGTAGCGACACCTGCGCCTGAACCGAACGGCCGTACAGGCTGGTCAGACGAACTGATCCCATCAAGACGGTGGCTATTTCGATTGGGCGTGCTGCTGGCGTGTCTGGTGCCGGCAGGCATTATGGTTGCGTTAATCTCCCGTCACGGCGTAAACGTGCCTTTCTGGGACGAATGGAGCCTGGTGGACCTGTTCGAGAAAGCGCACGCTCATCGGCTCTCATTTGCCGACTTCTTCGCGCAAAATAACGAGCATCGCGTCGTCTTTCCGAAGATCGTCTTTCTGGCTCTCGAACACTTCACACATTGGAATACTCGAGCTGAAATGTTTTTCTCAGTCTTCCTTTGTGCCCTCACCGCGCTCTGCTTGCAATGGGTGCTCTGGCGCACGCTCCGCCTGCCGTTGCCGAGGGTGCTGATCCTGATGCTTGTGATCAACGTGCTCCTCTTCTCGCCTTGCCAATATGAGAATTGGCTCTGGGGTTACCAGCTCGCATGTTTTTTGTTAACCTTCTGCCTTCTCGCCGGGGTGGCGGCACTTTGTTCAGAGCTGCCGCAGTCACTCAAGTTCCTGCTCGCCGGAGGATGCGCCGTCGTCGCCACCTTCTCTGGTGGAAATGGAATGCTCCTCTGGCCTTTGCTCTTGCTGTCGTTCCTGCTCCGCGCAGATAGTAGTAACCGCGGTGCGGCAATTCGCTGGTCAGGTGCATGGATAGTGATCACCGCGTGCGCGGCGGGGCTTTACTTTTTTCATTATCAAAAGCCGCGCTGGCACCCGCCGCTCGCCGCCTCGCGCAACTTGGTCGACTACTATTGCTACGTCGCCGCTTTTCTCGGCTCTCCCCTCGGGCGGCATGCAGAAGGCGCATCGTTGATCGGGCCGGTTTCAGTTGGCTCTGCGGCGCTCGCGCTCTTCATCTTTTTTGCGGGAGCAATCGCCTGGAGTTGGCGAGATCGCGCGCTGCTCCGGAACGCGGTGCCATGGATTTCGATCGGGAGTTTCGCGCTGCTTAGCGCGGTGCTGGCGTGCATCACCCGGATCGGGTTTGGCCGAATTCAAGCCCTCGAGTCACGTTACACAACTTTTTCGCTTCTATTCGTGTTGAGTCTGATTCCACTCGGCGTGCTCGTGGAAATTAGCTTCGGTAAAGGAAGGAGGGTTCTTCTCATCCGAAGCCTCAACTTCGGATTCGTTAGCGGAGTTATAGCCTTGTTTGCCATAACCTTGCCGTTCGGGCTGACAATGATGAGTAAATCGGGTGCAGCACGCGCCAAGGGTCATGTTGCGCTCACTTTCCTTGAATGCTTCCAGGAAAGGGACCTCCTCGAAACTACGGTTCACCCCAATCTCCAACAATTGACGAGTTTCGCCCAACGCGCCAATGCTTTGCACCTATTGCATCCGCCGCTTCTCGGACCCGCCGATTTGCATCGGCTCATGATGAATGCAAAGGGACATATGGTGGGGGCGTGTGGCGAGTTCGACGCCTTGCAAGGCTCAGGTCCCAACTCCTATGTGGCGACAGGCTGGGCGCTGCTTCCTTACTCGCGGCGGCCCGCCGATGCTGTCATCCTAGCTTATGGAGAGCCTAATGGCGCCATCGCCTTCAGTCTTGGGCTTAATCGCTCACCTCGCAAAGAAGTGGCGAAGTTCTACCAGAACGAGGCAGCCTTGCATTCAGGGTGGAAGGGCACTTTCCAGCGTCAACTGCTTCCCCGCACAGGACCAGTTGCGATCGAAGCGTGGGCTTTTGACATCCACCGGCTAAAGCTGTGCAAGCTAAGCGGCGCCCGGTGGTTGGATTAGCCTTGGTTATCAGGCTGCGGAATTCTGCAAGGCAGTGGCGCGTGGCCAAACCGACACAAAAAATGAACTCGCTAAGACGGAACGTATTCGGGTAAAATGCAAGCAAGCTCTGGGCGTGCACGCGAACCCTTGTTCCGCGGCGGGTTCTCGCCATCGCCCGCACCAAAACAAGAACCGCGGCGGGCAGGGCGGCGCTGCGACCATTACCGATACGCGAACGGAGACTCCCACATCCCAGGAGCACGGCGAACGGCGGATAGCGGCACGGGTGCCACGAGGCGAGCATTTGTTTCGGAGCACTAAGTCCCAGCACAAACGCGAAGACTCGATTCAATCACGCGGATTACTACCGCAGGCGCGCGGACGAGATAAAGAACTATTGAAAGGTTTGCAGGTTTCGTTCTTATGGGACGCGTATGGGAGTACATTTGTTTTGCGTTGATTCGGCACATATCTCGGAGCTTAAGGAGAGATCGTCTCGCTGCCTATCTGATGTGGGCGTGATGGAGGCGGCGAGACAAATAAGAGTCGATTGCGTCGCGTGTAACCAGTATAGCTTCGCATGATCAATGGATTTTGGGATCGCACACAGAAGTGCTCGACAGTATCCAGATCATGCAAACCTTGCCAAATTCGCGCAGATGAGGAGGAGAGCGTGTTTGAGGTAATCTTACTGACCGATAGAAAGGCCGCGGCCTTCAGTCTCGTTACAGAAATCACCGTGCGCCGACGACGAAGGTTCTATGAATGAGCAAATCGGGAGAAAACCGAGGACATTGTCGTAGGTTTCAGGAGATCGTTCTGATCGTTCTCAATTGTGTGCGCGATACGGCCTGAGTTGCCGAAACTGATGAACCAGCCACTAATCGCAATTTTGCGATGTCCAGCCTGCAATGGCCGCCTGGCCGAGGCCCGCAGCTCTCTCGTTTGCGAAGATTGCTCCGCTACGTTCACCATCCAACGTGGGGTTCCGGTGTTCCTCTCGGAACCGGCAGAGATGGTCGCCGATCACACTAGCAATGCTATCGGACCAGCCTTCGAAGCAATCCTGAAGGAAGGGAAAGAATTCGTTTTGCACATTGGCGCGGGCGGGACAGCAACGCGGTTCCCAAACTGCGTCGAATTCGAACACAAGATCTTTCGCCACACCGACGTCGTCGGGGACGCGCATTATCTGCCATTTCGCGAGGGCGTTTTCGATCGGGTGTTTGCGCTAAACGTCTTCGAGCATCTTCGGGATCCGAAGTTGGCAGCCGCGGAAATCTTCCGGGTCTTGAAACCCGGAGGATCGCTAGCCATTCACACCGCGTTTCTCCAGGCCGTGCACGAAGCGCCGGATCACTTTTACAACGCCACCGAGTATGGTGTCCGGGAATGGTTCCGGGGTTTCGAAATCGAGGATTGTCGCGTGAGCTCTAATTTTGGTCCGGGCGTGATGCTCGCATTCTTGCTTTCGAATGTCATGCAGGCACTAGGTGAAAGCGGGATCGAGAGGGGGGAACAAGCGCGAATTGCTGAGACCACGATTGGCGGATGGGCAGAGTTTTGGGCGAGCCGAACTGGACCACCAACGGGATTCGACCACCTGCAAAATCTGCCGCAGAGATTTCAGGCACGAATCGGTGCCGGTTTCGAGCTGTTGGCGCGGAAACCAGCGCACGCTTAGAATTTCAACGGAAGACGATTCCGCTGGACACCTCTCGCCGGCAATTCGACTTCGCACCCGTGGAAGGCGAGCAACCGGAGATCGATTCCCAAAACTCGAACGAAAGGTTCGAGACCCAGTCTATTTGCGCCAGCACGATCCCGATGCGGGCGTCGGAGTTTATCTACTGTCTCGACGAGCCGCTTCGAGCAGAAACGCTGCGACGCTGGCGACGAATCGCAGGTTGGTGCGTGAGCGAGGATGCGCGGCCTCCGGCGTGCCTTCGCTTGCGCGTTGGCGACAAACAATTCGACGCGCGTTGCATCTATGATCGACCCGACGTCGCGACTTACCTTCACCGAACTGTCAACGACGTTCGCTGCGGCTTCTCCTTTATCATTGAGACGGTGACGCAAAGCATCCCCGTATCGCTGAGCGCACGCAACGATTCTGACGAGTGGACACTGATCTTCTCGTCCTCAGTGCGCGGCTCGAAAATCGCTTCGCCCGCGGACCACGCGGAGAAGGAAAGTTGGGAGCTTCTCGATAACTCGGCGCGTTATGCATGGTGGTTCGATCGGCCCGATGATTGGCCAGCCTCCACCGACCCGCTCTACATTTGCGGCTGGTGCGTGGATCGAACGGGGGCGCCTGTTCGCGGCATCCGAGCAAGAACGGAGCGAAAGATTTTCCCAGCGCAAATCGGCATTCAGCGCCGGGACCTTCGGGGTATTTTTCCTGATCTGCCGTTCGCGCATTGCAGCGGATTCGCGATTGAAGCCGCTCTGCCGTCAGGGGCAGGCACGATCGACGTTGAGGTCCTCGGGCCTGATGAATGTTGGCACCTGTTCGATCGTCGCAGTTATTTCGAGAGGCGTCGCCGGATCCCGGCAACGCTCCGGGCGGACGAGCGCGACGTTTTTCGCGCCGCGGGTGGTAGCGTGGTTTCTCGATTCGCTTTTTGGCTCGAGCCTCGGTGCAATTGGTCCCGCATGCCGAAGCGGCAGCGTCTCGCCGGCTGGTGCGTGGCGCTCGCTGGTCCTCCGATCGCGGAAATTCGCGCGCTCATCGGGGGCAAGGAATCTCTTGCGAGATGTGGATTGATGCGACCCGAGGTGAAGGCGGCCTTTCCCGGAGTGCCGGGCACGGTGGACAGCGGCTTTCTTGTCACCGCGGAACCTTCACTCGGCTCGAGTGAGCTGGTTCTGGAAGCGCGAAGTCGTGAGGGTGAATGGGAGCCATTTATGCGTCGCGGTGTACATCGGCCGCTGTTCTGGGGCCGCCACGAGAACGCCTACGGCGACACCGATGACTACAGCGTTTGGATAAAACTCTACGACCGCCTCACGTGGCGTGATCGGCGCTCCATCGGGCGCCACATCCGACATCTGCCAACCAAGCCAAAGTTTTCGATTCTCCTCCCAGCGTATAACACCAATCCGCGGTTTCTGCGCCGTGCGATCGCGTCTCTCCACGCGCAACTCTATGTCAATTGGGAGCTCTGCGCGGTGGACGACGCTTCCAACGATCCCGAAATCTGGCGCCTCCTTCAACGCGCGGCGCGGCGGGATCGGCGCATCAAAATCGTGCGTCGAACAGAACGCGGAAATATTTCAGTCGCTTCCAACGACGCGCTGCAGATGGCAAGCGGCACCTCCATCGGCTTTCTCGACCACGACGACGAGCTCGCACCAACCGCGTTGTACTACGCTGCGCTCGAGCTAAATCGAACTCCCGCCGCCCGCATCCTCTACACGGACGAAGACAAGCTGGACGACAACGGCAAACGCTTTTCGCCTTACTTCAAGAGCTCGTGGGACCCGGAGTTTTTCCTGACGCAAAACTATCTCGCTCACTTTTGCATCATTGCTGCCGACCTCGTGCGCCGCGCTGGCGGATTCCGGATCGGTTTCGAAGGCGCGCAGGACTACGATCTCCTCCTGCGCTGCCTCGAGCAGATCGGGCCGGAAGAGGTCGCGCACATTCCCCAAATTGGCTATCACTGGCGGAGCGCAGAAGGCAGCACGGCGGAAACAACGGCTGCGAAGCCGTATGCGCATGGCGCTGCGCTGCGCGCCGTGCAGGAGCATCTCGATCGACGCGGAATTGCCGCGCAAGCGGTGGAAGATTGCGGGATTTACCAGCGCGTAAAATACCGCCTGCCAGCGGAACCCCCGCGCGTGTCGATCATCATCCCGACCCGTGATCGAGTGGAGCTACT
>DASYVG010000110.1:0-1647 GCA_035937255.1 Chthoniobacterales bacterium
TGCGGTAGTTCGGTTTTCTGCGTAATTATACCGTGCTGAAAAACCTCGCGGTCGCGGTTTGCTTTCTCCTCCCAATCTTTTCGGCCCAAGCGCAAGAGTTCAGGGTCGATCGCACTAAACTCCCGCGCGCTCTGGAGCACGCGGAGCTGCGTCATCTCTCCTCCGGCGCGCTTATGCTGCTTAATCGCGACAACAATCTGGTACGTCCACCGCCGGCTCGACCTGTGGCAAACAAAGGCTCCGCATTCGCGCAACAGGCGTCCAGCGTTGCGCTCGATCCACGCGTTGGAGCCAATATTCGGCTGGGCGATGACCCTCCGGCGTTGCCCGCGAACATGCGCGCGCAGGCCGAGCCGCACATCGCCCGATCGCTGACGAATCCCGATCTTCTGGCCGCGACATTTCAGGAGGGACGCTTCACGGATGGCGGGGCCGTCGATTGCGGCTACTCGATCAGTCACGATGGCGGCTTAACCTGGTCCCGCGCATTACTGCCCGGCGTGACGCAAATCACCGGTGGCCCCTACTTCCGCGCGACCGATCCGGTTGCCGGACTGGATTTAAATAACCGCATCTACCTGAACGTGGAAGGCGCGACCGACTCGGCCTTCATCACCGGCATTGTGCTGGTGAGTCGCTCCCTTGACGGCGGTCAGGCGTTTCAGCCGCCGGCGGTCGTTTACCGGCCGCCCGACGCAACGATTTTTCCTGACAAGAATTGGATGGCGATCAATACCTTTGCGGGCAGTCCTTCCGTCGGCCGCATCGTCGTCACCTTTACGGAATTCTTTGGAAAGTTCTCGCCGATCGCGCGTTCCTTCAGCAACGATGGCGGGGTCACTTGGAGCAGCGCGGCTTTTATTCACAGTTCCACGAGCAAGGCGCAGGGTTCGCAACCGGTCTTTTTGCCTAACGGTAAATTCGCAATCGTATACTGGAATTTCGGCTCGAATGGCGACCCGGCCGAGCGGCTCGAGGTTGTCACATCAAATGACGGTGGGGTGACTTTCGCCGCGCCGAAAACAATCACTCACGCGACCGAATTCAACGAACCGAGCATTCGCAGCGGCGGCTTTTTGCCGTCCGCGGCGACCGATCGCGCTGCCGGCTCGGGCAACATCTACGTCGTCTACCAGACACTCGTCGCGGGTTTGCCTCGCATTGTGTTCACGAAATCAACCAACAGCGGCACCAACTGGTCCGCTCCCATCACCATCAGCAATAATCCGGCCGGCTCAGGTGTCTTCAATCCCGCCATCTCCGCGTCGCCGGATGGGAAGAGACTGACGGTTGCCTTCTACGATCATCGCGCTAACCCCGGCGCCGCCACGTTGGTGGACATGTATTTGGCGCAATCGTTCGACGGCGGCGCGACCTGGCAACCGAACATCCGGCTTACCTCCGTCTCGACCGATGCGTCGCTCGCACCGTTGACGAATGCCGGATACATGCTCGGTGATTACCTTGGTATCGCGGAGTCGACCAACGCTAATGTGCCCGCGGTTCCGATCTGGGTCGACACGCGCACCGGCAATCCCGACCCGTTCATCGCGCGCGTGGGTATCGCTCCGCAGGTAAACTTTACGGCGTGGCAGGCAGCTCATCTTTCGCTCGCACAGATCAACACCCCCGGAATCGGTGGCCAGG
>DASYVG010000111.1:0-12559 GCA_035937255.1 Chthoniobacterales bacterium
TTGTCCATCGCGTCGGCAATGATCTCGCCGATCGTCACGTCCCAGTTAGCGGAAACGGTCGCAACCTGTGCGATCTCGCTGCGGTCACTGACCTTCTTCGAGATCTTGCCGAGCTCGGCAACGATCGCTTCGACGGCTTTGTTAATGCCGCGCTGAAGCGAGGTCGGGTTCGCACCGGCGGTTACGTTGCGGAGACCTTCTTTATAGATGGACTCGGCGAGCACGGTCGCGGTCGTGGTGCCGTCACCAGCGATGTCGGAAGTCTTGGAAGCGACTTCGCGCACGAGCTGGGCGCCCATGTTTTCATAAGGATCTTCGAGCTCGATTTCCTTGGCCACGGTCACACCGTCTTTGGTGATCGTCGGGCTGCCGAATTTCTTGTCGAGGATGACGTTGCGGCCGCTCGGTCCGAGGGTCGCTTTCACAGCACGCGAGAGTTTCTCGATGCCGCGGAGAAGCGCATGCCGCGCGTTCTCGTCGAATTGTAGTTGTTTAGCTGCCATAAGTTAGTTTGGTTGTTCCTAGTTGAGGTTTGTTGGTTAACCAATGATGCCGAGGATATCATCCTCGCGCATGATCAAGTAGGACTCGCCGTCCACTTTGATTTCGGTGCCGCCGTATTTCGAGATGAGCACCTTGTTGCCTTCTTTCACCGTGAACTCGACCTTCTTGCCGTTATCATCGATCTTGCCCGTACCGAGAGCGACAACTTTGCCCTCCTGCGGCTTCTCTTTCGCGGTATCGGGAATGATGATGCCGCCCTTTTTTGTCTCTTGCTCTTCGATCGGCTGGACGAGCACACGATCGCCAAGCGGTTTTACGTTAATTGCCATGTCTTATTTACTCCTTCTTCTGCTTGTGGGTTAATGCCGGCCGCCGTCAGATTATTTCCAACGGCCGCCGACAAATTGTTAAAATCTGTCGGTTACTTCTTATCTTCGTCGACGACTTCAAATTCCGCGTCGACGACGTCACCTTGATTCTTCCGCGGACCGTCGGTTTGCGGCTCGGTCTGAGCCTCGGGGCGTCCGCCGGCATCCGCGCCGGGCATAGGACCTGTACTCGCTGCCGCCTGTTTGTAAAGGTCGGCACTGATTTCCTGGAACTTATTTTGCAGGTCGTCGTAAGTTTTCTTCATCGCGTCGGTGTCGTTGCGCTCGATCGCGTCGCGCACCGCCTTGATGGCCTCCTCGACCTGCGTCTTTTTGTCCGCAGGGACTTTGTCGCCGAGATCCTTCAACTGCTTCTCACTCTGGTAAGCCAGGGTGTCGGCATTATTCTTGATCTCGATCGCTTCCTTCGCCTTCTTGTCCTCATCGGCGTGCGTCTCCGCGTCGCGCTGCATCTTCTCCACTTCCTCTTTGCTCAAGCCCGAGCTGCCGGTGATGGAGATTTTCTGCTCCTTGCCAGTCCCAAGGTCTTTCGCGGAAACGTGCAAGATGCCGTTCGCATCGATATCGAAGGTGACTTCGATCTGCGGCGTACCACGCGGGGCTGGCGGGATGCCGTCGAGGTGGAATGTGCCGAGATTCTTGTTGTCGCGAGAAAGCGGACGCTCGCCTTGCAATACTTTGATCTCCACGCCCGGCTGATTGTCGCTGTAGGTTGAAAAGATCTGCGACTTGCGGGTCGGAATCGTCGTGTTGCGCGGAATCATCGGAGTAGCAACTCCACCCGCGGTCTCGATTGCCAATGTCAGAGGGGTAACATCAAGCAGCAGCACGTCTTTGACATCGCCCTTGAGCACGCCGCCTTGAATGGCCGCGCCGATCGCCACGACTTCGTCGGGATTCACACCCTTGTGCGGCTCTTTGCCGATCAAGGTGCGCGCGGTCTCTATAACCTTGGGCATTCGCGTCATACCACCGACGAGCACCAGCTCGTTGATGTCCTTTTCCGAAAGCTTAGCGTCGCCGAGGCAATCCTTCACCGGCTTGACTGTCCGCTGGAAGAGCGAGTCAGTCAGTTGCTCGAGCTTCGAGCGGGTTAGCTTCTTCTGGATATGCTTCGGACCCGTAGCGTCCGCCGTAATGAACGGAAGGTTGATCTCATATTCCTGTGAAGAAGAGAGCGCGATTTTTGCCTTCTCCGCTTCTTCCTTGATGCGCTGAATGGCATCCGGCTGCTTCGACAAGTCAATGCCGGAGTCCTTTTTGAACTCGTTCACGATCCAGTCGACGAGAACATTATCCCAGTCATCGCCACCGAGGTGCGTGTCGCCGTTAGTTGCTTTCACTTCGAAGACGCCGTCGCCAATTTCGAGAACTGAGATGTCGAACGTACCGCCGCCCAAATCATAGACGGCGATCTTTTCGTCCTTCTTCTTATCCAACCCGTATGCGAGAGAAGCAGCGGTCGGCTCGTTGATAATACGAAGAACTTCGAGTCCCGCGATCTTGCCCGCGTCCTTCGTCGCGTTGCGCTGCGAGTCATTGAAGTAGGCCGGAACAGTAATGACGGCTTGCGTGATCTTTTCGCCGAGCTTCGCTTCCGCGTCGGCTTTCAACTTCGCGAGAATCATCGCCGACACTTCCGGCGGACTGAACGTCTTCTTTTCGCCGTTCACTTCCACCTGCACGTGCGCATCGCCATTCGCCGCCTTCACAATCTTGTAAGGCACGCGATGTTCTTCTTCGCGGACTTCGTCGAACTTGCGGCCCATGAATCGCTTGACCGAAAAAACCGTGTTGGCCGGATTCGTCACCGCCTGGCGTTTTGCCGCCTGGCCGACGAGACGCTCGCCGTTCTTCGCAAAAGCCACGATCGAAGGCGTGGTACGTGCGCCTTCTGAATTTTCCACAACTACCGCATCGCCGCCCTCCATGACAGACATACAGGAGTTCGTCGTGCCCAAATCAATACCTAAAACTTTTGCCATAAGGGGAATGTAACGTTAAGTCGACCGAGAGATTCGGCCTCCGTCTTTCTAGCAATCCATATACCGGTTGTTGAAATTCACTTAACTAACTCGCAATTAGATGTTTGTTAATATTGGCAAAGGGAATATCCACCGCAAATTGGGTCATAATGTCGCGTTTCTAGCAGCCAAAGGGACGTTTTGGCACAATGGTTTCGTCGCAACACTCCCAAGGCACAGATATCACATCGCGTGACCGTTCCATTAGTCCAACCATACGCGAGGGATGCGGTATATCTTTTGCTTAAGTATCGAGCGATGCAGCCGACCAACGGAGACAAAGCTTCCACCGTTCAGACACGCGCAGCTGACATCGTCTTCGCCTGTCCGCAATGCTCCACGTCATTTGTGGTGGATGCAGCCGCTGCGGGTGTGACTTTACCCTGTCAGACATGTGACCATCCCACGACGGTTCCCCATGCGGCACTGGAGGCGGCTGCGTCGAGCGCGATCAAGATCTCGGAGTTGCAACATCAACTCAAAGAGAACGCCTCGCAACGCACTGAGATCACCGGCTACATCAATCAGTTGAGCATCCAGCTGCATCGCTGGCAGCTGCGCCTGAAAGATCTGGCGGAACGCCAGGCCAGGTTGCGAGACGAACTCATTGCGACCTGCGGAACGCCATCCGAGTAGTGTGACTCCGCAGACGCCCGGAGGATCAAGGCCTTCTGAGTCGCTGGTCCGTGACGGTGGAGGGCCCTCCGTTAGTGCCAGGGGCACCGTGCAAGTTCTGGGATAGAGCGCGGGAGCGTTCCACGTACCCGGAAACTACCCGGGAAGTATCGGTCGGCTCAGGCAAGGGTCGCCCGAAGTCGCGCAATCCGAGCTCTGGCGGCATCGCACCTTTTGCGTTCGCGTATCGCGTGCACTTCAGGTAAACACTGGGCCTGATACGGTGAGCGCGCCGGCATAAGGCACTTTTCGACGAAATCATTAGCCACGGCTGCGCTATCAAGTTTCGCGCGGGTCACGGTCTCTTCGGCTTCGAGCAACAAGCCGTCGCGAATCGCGATGTAGGCGTTGATCTCATCGTCGGCATAGCGCGGCGTTGCGGAGCCGGCTGATGCAGGCGAGGCGCCGCTGGGCTGGCGGCGGTAAAGGCTGCGTTTGTCCAAAACCGTCGTCCGTCCGTCGAGCGCCTGTGCGAGCTGCATGCCTTCGAATAAGCATCTCCCGTGCTGAGGGAGGCTGGAAACCCGCACTGCTCGCGAATCAGAAGTTCATCGCGCAAGAGAAGATTCTCGTGTCCAATCACCGAAATTTCGTGGATGAATTTCCGCAAAATGAGGCTAATCTTTCACCCGCAGATCTCGTGCTTCGCACGATCCAAACATGAGGCTCGACCCCGCCCGCGATCGATATGGACGAAAAACTTTTTCTCGGTAAGTATCGCGTCGCCCTGAATGAGGATGGCTCGCCGATGGTCCTCCGCCAGAATCCGGCAGGCGTCACGTATCATGGCGAAGCGATTGAGTCCGGGGAAAAGATCGCGCTCGAACTGGTCGATGTAGGTAAACTAAAGGGATCGGTCCGTGGCCGACTGGCCGCGGAAGCGAGCGCCGCTCGGCAGCTAGCGAACATCAATATTCCTGCCCTTCGCGATTTTGGATTCGACGGGGACCAAGCCGTTTATGTGACTGAGTTTTTCGACGGCCCGACCGCGGGGGCCTGGGTCGCCGCGCATGGTCCAATGCAGGCTGCTGCGGCGTTACGAGTAGCACTACAAGTGTTGGGCGCGCTTGGGGCGGCCTCGTTCCACAAGATCGTGCACCACGCGATCAACCCGCAGAGCGTGATAATCGTCCCCGGCCAGACCACAGATGGCGGCTGGCCGCTCGTCAAGCTGCTGAACCTGGTGGGCGTGGCGCCATCGGCCGCGGCTCCGGCCCCAGCGGGCGGTTTCGATAAATTTGCAAGTCCGGAGCAGATCGCACGCGGCAGGGTTGATTTTCGATCGGAGATCTACTCGTTAGGCTGCACTCTCTGGTTCCTCCTCGCCGGCGCACCACCGTTCACCACCCTGGCAGAGGCGACCGGCCCGCGTCCGATGAAGATGGTGCTGGAACTGGAACGCCTCCCTAATTTCCCGAAACGGTCGAAGCGTTTGTTGCTGCAGATGCTGGCGATCGATCCCGAAGAGCGGCCGCACGATCCACTGGCTCTGTATGAAAATTTCCAGGACTGCCTCGCCGAGGCTGATCGCTCCGATCCCTCCAGCAAGGCAGCCCCCGCGCCTATGGCGGTCGCTGTTCCGGCTGGTTCAGTCCCAACCTTGCAGCGCGCGCGTCGGCCAGTTTTGTTTCCTATCGCAGCCGCCGCGACAATCGTTGCGCTGTTGGCGTTGGCCGCGTTCGCATTGCCTGCGCGTTATCGGCCCGGCCATCTCGTCGCCGGTTGGGGGCAAGCCAAGCGTTTGGGCGTTCCCGTAGGTGTAAATTTCGCTCGACCTGCCCCGATTACCCGGGCAACGATCGCGCCCGTTCTTCCGCCGCCCTCAGCTGCGCCTGTCGTCGCTACGGGAAAGGATGTTCCGTCGCCCAGCACTGCTACGTTAGCGGATAGTGAGCCCGATTCGAGTAGCGGCGCGCAAAACGATGCGCGAGATGTTGCTGTCAGCGACCCCTTGCCAGCCAGAGCGTTCGACGAGACTCCGGTGGCAGCGGCAAAACCGACGTCCGCTCCTTTCGACTTCTCTAACCGGGTCGCTGAGCCTGAACCTCATGCGATGGTTGCTGCGAATAGCTTAGCGGATGAGGCCGATCTGGCCGCGCCAGCCGAGGGGCCAGAGCGTATTGCTCCTGCGCCCGACACTCTTTCGTTGCTTCCGCCGCTCGAATCCGATTTCGGGGCTTCTGACCCGCATCCGCGATCGCAGCAGACTCCGAAGAACACAGTCGCGGCGAAGTCCAGCGCAAGATCGCATTCGCCCGGGCACGCGAAGACTGCGTCTCATAAAGCTTCGCGCAAAAGAAAACGGGTCGTAAAAGAAACCGACACGGAGAGGAGCCGTCCTCGATCGCGGAAAGAGACGGTGCGCGCCCGACTCGTTGGCGCCACGCCTGATGGCCGATGGATTCTGGAACTACCATCTTCACGGCGAGCGATTGTAGCCACGCCGGCGGCGGACAAGTCGGGCACACCTCCGCGTCGCGTTCGCCGCATCATCAGAGATTCCGATCAGGACATCGTGCCGCCGCCATTGCCTAGCTATTCCCCGGGCGAGTAACAATTTTCGGCAGATCGCCACGCCGTAATCTATGCCATCGGCGAAACGTCTCTAAACCCGTCCAACAGACAGTCAACCAGGCGATGCTCGCCGCGATCGCGCCGAGCACATCGGTCAAGTAATGCGCGCCGAGATAAATTCGGCTCCAGCCTACCGCCGCGATCACGAGAGCCGCGGCCATCGCGATCAGGACCCGCACCGCTGTTCGACTCGTCAGCTGCATTGCCCACAAAGCGAGTAGTCCATAAAAGAGGCTTGCTCCCATCGTATGGCCGCTCGGGAAACCGAAGCTGTTAAGCGTGACGAGCGGGTTCTCGAGCCCCGGTCGGTGACGATGAAAAATGTGCTTCAAAAGCAGGTTGAGCAGGCTGCGTCCCAACATCGTGACGGCGAGCATTACCGCGAAACTCCAAGCTCGTTTACGCAGCGATAATATAACCGACACCGCGGATGCACCTGCGAGAAATGCGACTGATCCAAAGGATGACATGAGCCGTGCAAATTCCGTCCATCCGGACGTGGCATGCGCGTGGAACCAGACCGCGACGCGCTCGCCCAGCATGCGCGTAGCCGCTTCCTGTGACATGTCTTCAGCCACGTCGGTAAAGCACGCGCTCGCCGTCACGATCACGATCAAGCCGAGCGTGAGGTGTAACCCAAGATATCCTTTGCGCGAAAAGCGCGAGCGCAGAAAACGCATCGGAAGCGTCCACCCGTTCCGCCGCTCTGGCGCTGAAAAAGCTTTCATTCGCGCTTCCAGCCCTGCTTAGCATGGCGACGAAAGTTATTGATGAAAACACGGCCGTTTACCTCCGCGACATCGACCAGAAGTTCGCTCCCAGTGGCGATCGTCTGAACTGCCGCCTTCAGCTCAAGAGGAATTCGCAGGTCTTTTGCGAAGTGATTTAAAGTGCCGAGCGGCAGCACGCCCAATCTCTTGGTGCTTCCCGCGATAGCGGTGGCCACTGCGCTCATGGTCCCGTCACCACCAGCACCGACGACTATTTCTTCCGCGCTCGCAGCGGCCTGTCGAGAGAGTGTTGCTACGTCATTGTTTCCATCGGGAATGAGGATCCTGGCCGAGAGGCCGGCGTCGGCGAATGCTTCCATGATGCGATCCACAATTCCACCCGCTTCCCCCAACGCTGTGCCCGCGCCGGGGTTCACAATCACGATCATCTCTCTCCAATAGCATCCGGCTGGAGAAGTGATGCTGCGCGCCAGCCGCGATTTCGCGGCGAAGATTTGTCATTGCGACCTCTGGCCACGCGCAGCTAGATGGACGAGTTCCTCGCATGCGCGAATATCACGAACTACTGCGTCTGGTTCTGGAGACGGGTCGTCCCCGAGAAGACCGCACCGGCTTAGGCACCCTCTCCGTTTTCGGCGCGCAGGCGAGATTCGATCTGCGGGAAACTTTCCCGCTTCTGACGACAAAGAAACTCCATTTGAAATCGATCGTGTACGAGCTGCTTTGGTTTTTGCGTGGAGACACCAATGTCCGCTCGCTCCACGAACACGGCGTTACGATTTGGGATGAGTGGGCGAATGATAACGGCGACCTCGGGCGCATCTACGGTGCGCAGTGGACCGATTGGCGTGGACACGATGGAACGCACTTCAACCAAATCGACGATGTCATAGCGCAGATTAAGAAAGATCCGCAGAGCCGCCGCTTGATCGTCACCGCTTGGAATCCGGCCGAGATCCACACCATGGCGCTGCCGCCGTGTCATGTACTGTTTCAATTTTACGTTCGCGATGGCGAACTGAGCTGCCAACTCTACCAGCGCAGCGCTGATTTATTTCTCGGAGTGCCGTTCAACATCGCATCCTACTCGCTGCTGACGAAAATGGTCGCGCAGGTTTGCGGGCTCCGGCCGGGTGAGTTCGTGCATACCTTCGGCGATTTGCACCTCTATCGGAATCATCTCGCGCAGGCCCGGGAACAGCTCGGGCGCGTCTGCCGTCCGCTGCCCCGCATCGAATTAAACCAGGCTGTGCGCGACATTCACGGGTTCACGTTCAATGATTTCACACTCACCGGCTACGCTCCGCATCCGACGATCAAGGCGCCGATCGCTGTTTGAATGTTCCCACGCTTCGAGCGTCTAAAACCCCTATGCGCTGCAAGCGTTTCGCGCTCGTCATTTCCTTATCTCTCATCGGCACCGGCATCGCGCGCGCGGCGGCGGGCTTGTCCGTGGAGATCGATTTACAACAGCAGATGGCGTATCTCGTGCGCGGCCGGCAACTTGTCTTGTCCAGCCCGATTTCAACCGGCCGCTACGGCCATCTGACAGAGACAGGCTCATTCCAAGTCATCGAGAAAGAGCGCAATCACTTCTCTTCGATGTACGGCAAGATCGTAGATGCGCGCGGTTACACCGTCGTAAGCGATGCCGATGCCGACATGAAGGTGCCCCGCGGAGGAAAATTTATCCCGGCACCGATGCGTTACTTCATGCGCTTTCACAGCGCGACAGGAATGCACGCAGGGTATTTACCGGGATATGCAGCCTCGCACGGCTGTGTTCGCATGTCCGAGGACCGGGCGATCGCATTTTTCAACGCCGTCGAGGTTGGGACTCCGGTGCACGTCTTCGGACGAACGCCTCGCACCGGCGATTATGCTCGATATGGCCCCCAGCCATGGGGCGGACCCCGATACCAGCGTCGTTACGAGCCGCGTTTTGATCCTCGTCTCGATCCTCGCTTTCGCGAACCGGTCTTCGATCCGCGGTTCGCGTCCCCGCCCGGTTGGTAATCAGCGCGGCTTTCTATTCCCGAGAGCACCTACTTCGTCGCCCAGCTCTCCGGGGGCGACCGAACGCGCGCTGAAAGCGGCTGGCTAGCTCTCTTTCAGCGGAGCCGTGCTGGCCGTCTTCGGTCCACGACTTAGCTCCGCGAGATCCGTGAGAATGTTCAACGCCTCATCGCGCTCCGGATCAATCGCCGGTTCCTTTGTATCATCGGCCGGCGCCGCGAGGCCGTCCGTGTCGGAATCCGAATCCGGAGCCGCTTCCGGCGCTACTTTCGGGCTTTTCGCGGCCGCCATTTTGCCCGGGAAAAGGACCGGCTGCAGATTCGGTTTGTCCACCGTGTCCAGCGTTAATCGAAACATGCGCAGGTCTTCGCTATTGCGTGCCAGACGCTCTTTTGCTCGCGTCTCTTTTCGTCCTTTATCCTCGTTGAGTTCCGCGCGGCGCGTGTCCTCGTTCAGCGTGATGCGGTTCTCATCCAACCGGCGACGCAGCCGCGCCATGTCTTCCATCACGTAATGGAACTCCGGGCTGGCTTGCACCCGCGTTTCGGAACGATGTTTCAATTCCTCAACAAAGAGCGAATGCGTGTCCGACCACTTCGTGAAACGCGCCGGAGGTACCCCGTCGTAGGCCAGTGAATTCTTCAAAGCGCTTTCGCCGAACTCCGGCAGATCGCTCAACGAAGGCAGAACAATATCCGAAGCGACCCCATGATGTTGCGTGGACCCGCCCGCGACGCGGTAGAACTTTTGGATGGTCAACTTCAATGCGCCGTCTTCCTGCGAGCGGGTGCCGAGCAGGGACGTGAACCGGCCAATCTCGAGAATTGTTTGGACAGTACCTTTTCCAAAGGTGTTCTTGTCGCCCACGACCACCGCGCGGCCGTAATCCTGCAGCGCGGCAGCGAAAATCTCACTTGCTGAGGCGCTCTGGCGAGAAATCAGAACGACCATCGGGCCGCTGTAGGCGATCCCAGGGTCAGGATCGCTCGAGACGACGATGTTCCCATTTGCGCCTTTCGTCTGGACGATCGGGCCGGATTTCAAGAAGAGACCGGTCAAGGCAATCGCTTCTTCCAGCGAGCCGCCGCCGTTGCGCCGTAAATCCACCACCAAACCCCCGATGTTTTCTTTGTTCAGACGCTTGAGCAGCGACCGCACATCGCGCGTGGTGCTCTTGGCATGCTTTTCCATGTCTGCGTAAAACGAGGGCAGTGTGATCCAGCCAAGCTTTACCGGTTCCCCGTTCTCGTCTTTCTTGAGAATAATGTCGGCGCGCGCTTCCTGATCCTTCAGCTTTATCTCATCGCGCACTAAGTCGACGGTTTTGCGTTTCGAAGGGTCTGGCGCATCCGCGGGAATAAGGAGCAGCCGGACGTGACTTCCTTTTTTCCCGCGGATTTGATCGACCACCTTGTCGAGGCGCATATCCCGGACATCGGCAAACTCGGCGTTACCCTGCGCCACGGCCGTGATCCGATCGCCTACTTTCAACCGTCCATCCGTCTGGGCCGGACCGCCCGGAACGAGGCTCTCAATTTTCGCGTAGCCATCTTCCGTCCGCAGCATTGCGCCGATGCCGACAAGCGAGAGGCCCATGTTGATGCTGAAGTTCTTTAGGTCGGCTTTGCTCAGGTATTCGGAATGCGGATCGTAGGTCTGCGCGAGTGCATCCAGGAAAAGCTTCACTTGCTCGTCCTTGTCTTCTTCGTGCACGTTGCGCGCGAGCCGATCATAACGCCGCGAAACTAGCTGCGGGCCCGGCTCAATTGGATGCTCGCTCAAGTGTTCCTGGAGCAGTTCGTTCGCAATTCGCCCGCGCCAAAGTGCGTCGGCCTCCGCCCCGTCCTTGGGCCACGGAGCTTTCTGGCGGCTCAGTTCGATTGTGGCGTCGCTTTTGAAATCGAACGGCTGTGTTAGCAGCTCTTTCACTTTCGCCACGCGCTCATCGACGCGCTTTTGGTAAAGATCGTAGATCTCGTAGGCCGGTTTCAGATTGCCCAGAAGAACGTCATCATCGAGCGATTTCGCATACTTGGCGTTCAGCGCGTCGACGTCCTGTTGCGTGAAAAACAAATGGCTGAAGTCGAGTAGCTCGAGATACGTCTTAAGAAATTTCTGTGACACCTCATCGTTCAACGATTGATGGGTGTAGTGGCCCTCCTCGAGAAGGCGGCCGACCGACACTTCCACCTGCTCGGCGTCGGTTTTGGCCTGCAGAGGATGAACTGCCCACCCGATCGCGAGAAAAAGCGCTGAAACGATCATTGAGCGACAAAAAAAAGGTTTCATTGGTCGGGAAAAGGGCTTTGGAAGCTCGCAGATATCATATTGAACGCAAGATTCGCGGAGGCTCGCCTCGCGTATTCTTGGTAAGACAATGTTCGCCTCAGAACATTCAAACAGATGCATCAGGCAGCACGGGAATCGGTGATGCAGCTTCCGTTCCCGCCGGCGCTTTAACTCTGTCAGATCGATGCGGGTTCACCGCGACGCAATTTGTCACGGCGGCCTTGCTGGCTTAAGGCTGGCGCCAATGGTCTACGAAACTTTTTGCGGCGGAATTTTCGAGACGAACTGCTATCTGGTGCACGGCCCCGAAGGTCCCATTCTTTTCGACGCTCCAGATGGCGCCTGCGCATGGCTCGAACTACGCCACCTCGCACCGAAGCTCCTGTTGCTGACGCACGGCCACTTCGATCACATTACCGATATCGCTAAAATTAGACGTCGTTTCGGTTGCGAAGTCGGCTGTCATCCTGCGACCGTGCCGATGATCTCGGATCGCGATTTCTTTCGTCGTTACGGATTCGCCTTGGAGATTGAACCTCTCGAACCGGATTTCTCGATTGAAGCAACACCAGCCCGCGCCTTTTGCGGCCTCGATTTTGAAGTGCTGGAAGTCCCGGGGCATTGCGTCGGGAGTCTTTGCTTCCTCTGCCGGTCCCAGAACATTCTCGTCGGAGGCGACGTGCTGTTCGCCGGGGGCGTAGGACGTTGGGATTTGCCCGGCGGCGACGGCGATCTGCTGTTCCATGGAATCAAAAACAAGCTCTACACTCTGGGCGACGACATTACGGTTCTACCCGGTCACGGACCCGCCACGACAATTGGATCTGAGCGCCAGACGAATCCGTTCGTTCGCTGATTAACATAAAAATCAGGCTGCGGGGTCCGGGACGATCACAACCTCGGTTGATCGCCCATGAGCAAAAAACAGAAGATCACAATGTCCTGCACCATGTGAATGGCGAAGGCCCACGCAAAACCACGCGTCTCAATCATGCTCTTACCCCAAATCCAGCCCGCGAAGGTCGCCATCAAAACCCCGATCGGGCCCGATGGCTGACCATAATAGTGGCCGAGGCCGAAGTAGACTGCCGTGAGAAGGACGGCTTCACCAGCGGGTAGCATATTCCGCAAATGCGCGAGGGGAACGCACCGAAATTGGAACTCTTCGTTGGCGGCGTTGAGAACCGCGACGCCCAGGATCCAAGGCAGAAATTCCAAAATCCGAGCTGAGTTCGAAAAGTTCGGACGCAGGCTAACGTAGAGGAACAAGGGAAGCGCGAAGCCGAAAACGACGAGCCAGACCGGCCCGAAAGTCGTCCAACGCACAGGCTTGCGTAAAAAGAAAAAAGGCTCCGGG
>DASYVG010000112.1:0-2023 GCA_035937255.1 Chthoniobacterales bacterium
CATCGTAAGCCTCTGGATTGTCCGTCGGTTTGGCGGCGATGACTTGCTCTTCCTGACCGGTGAGTTTCGCCCGCAATTGGTCGGCGATGGCTTTGGCCACTTCACTCTCGACCGAAAAGATGTCGGTCAGTTTGCGATCAAAGGTATCGGCCCAAAGATGGGAATCATTGGCTGCTTTGATTAGCTGCACGTTCACGCGCACGGCGTCGCCGCTCTTTTGCACACTTCCTTCTACGATGTGAGCGACGCCTAGTTGGCTGGCGATCTCGCGCAAATTTTCCGGCGCGCTTTTGAAATGCTGCGTAGAAGTGCGCGAGATCACCTTCAAATCGGCGATCTTGGATAAGCGCGTCAGGATCTCGTCCTGGATGCCGTCGGCAAAGTAGGCGTTCTCCTTGTCGCTGCTTAAATTTTCAAACGGCAGCACCGCGATGGATTTTTCGAGAACTGACGCCGACGCGCTCTGCGGTAGGGACGAGCTGCTGGCTCGTCCTTTATCCGTGCCGGAATTCATTCGGCCGGCCCGGTGGTCTGGCCCTACCGTGCGGAAGAGCCAGACACCAATTCCGGCGGCGATCAAAATCACGGCCGCGATCCAAATCCATCGCCTCCCCCCTGATCTCTCCGTCGGCGCGCCAACGATCGTCGCCGATTCCTTGCTACCTTTTTGCTGCTTGAACTTCTCCGGCACTTCGGGATTACCCAACTCCTCCGTGTAGAGATTCACGACGTGGACGCGGGTGCCGTGTTTAACTTCACACTCACCCAGGTCGTGCAGGTGCGGCTGCCAATGTCCGTACTGTTCGAGATCTTCGGCCACATGTTTGGAGAGCAGGATGTGACCGGCGTCACCGCAATCCATGACGCGCTGCGCCATGTTGATGCCGGCGCCGGCGACATTCGCCCGCTCGTTGACATCGACGACGCCGCTGACCGGACCGCTGTGCACGCCCATCCGCAGCTTGAGTTCCGGATGCTCCTTCACCGCACGGCTGATCTCGAGCGCGCATTCCACCGGCTCTTCCGGGGTTTTGTAAAAGACGAGCGCCATCCCATCCCCGGTTGGGATTTTAATTAGCCGCCCCGCTTGCTCGGCGGTTCGGAATTGATCGGTCTCGCGAACGATTGAGTTCAATGTCTCGAGCAGTTGCCGCTGCGCATTGATCAGCAGCTTGGAGTAACCGACGAGGTCGATGAAGAGGACGTGCGCGATCTCCAGCTCGATTTCTTTCTTTATTTCGCTCGCCATCGCCAGAACTGATGATTCCCGTTTCTGGACAAGCGGTCGAGCGCAAAGGTTTAGAACCGAGACAAACGCGGGAAATCGCACTCCCAGCTTCATTGGCCGGCAAGTCTGTCGGCTCTCCTCTATATATATGAGCGCGCGTCTGCCTCGTTTCTGCCAAAAAGCGCCCGGGGCCCGTTCAGCCCCGCGCCGCAAGACGGATTCAAAAGAATCCGAATCATGCTGGGCCGAACCGTGCTAAGTTCCGCCATGGGCGATAAGTCACCGAAAGATCAGCACCGGAAAGCGAAGCAGAAGCATGCCGCAGACGACGCGGCGAAAGTTAAAAAGCGGGGCAACGCCGAACAACAGCATCATCCTGCACAGGCACCCTCGCCTTCGGGACGTAAGCCGCAAAAGTAAGTCCAGCGGAAGCTGAAACGCCTTCGCTCACGCGCCGGTGTTCGTTACGGCGAAAGTGAGGACTGATCCCGGCAGGCTCGTGCCGCACTTTCGCCGGGAAAAAGAAACGCATTCCTCCTGTAACCAAAAGTTCGTTAGCCAGAATCTCAGCGTTGGGGAGAGCAAAGAAGCGTCGCACCGGCAAAGTAGGATATCTGAGCAGGATTGCAAAATTCACAGACTGACTCCGATTCCCGCCGTTCCAGCCTCGTTCAGCACCCGAATCTCGCATTTCCCTGATTTCGCCCGCGCGGTCGCATAACTCAGCGCAAACCGCTTCGCTTCCCCCTCGGTGACGACCGGTTCCACCCCGGCCCTTCAAAGACCTCCACCTCG
>DASYVG010000113.1:0-2602 GCA_035937255.1 Chthoniobacterales bacterium
GATCGGATCGCCACCTGCTTCCGAGTGGCAGACTACAACCGATCATCGCGCCGGTTCCGTTTAGACTGCTGTGCACTGGCTCGAACAAATTCAATGGCCTGCCATGCTCGCGACCCTTCTTTCCGCCTGGCTCGTAGCGGCGCAGTCGAAGCACCGGCGCAAATGGGGCTTCTGGATTTTCCTTCTCAGCAACGTGCTCTGGGCGGTCTGGGGATGGCACGATCACGCCTACGCGTTGATCGTCCTCCAGATCGGCCTCGCCATCCTCAATATTCGCGGGGTCGCGAAGAACGAGCCCGAGTAATCTCGGCGAAAAAAAAGCGCGACCATTTCTGATCGCGCCTCGGAAGCTAAGGAATGCAGCTGTGTATTGTAAGTGTCTTCCTAGTTCGCGGCTCTGATTAAAGCAGCATCGGTGCCACCAGGGCCTGTTGATCGTCCGGGATATTTCAGGTGACCTCCGCCAGTTGTCCGAGCTGTTCCCATTTTTCATTCAGCTTTTCCAACTCTTCCCTGATCGAAAGTAGCTCCCGGTTCATTTGCATTGCGCCGCCCCCGGCTTCGTACGTTTCGGGCTTTTCCAGCTCCGTGCTGATTTCCTTCTGCCGCGCTTCCAATGTCATGATCCTCATTTCGAGCTCTCGCATCTGCTGCTGATGATCACGCAAAGTCTTCGCCTGAAGTTTGCGTTGCTCGGCCGCGGCGCGCCGTTGCTCGCGCGATTCCCGCATGCCGGCCGGCTTCGGGCCGATCGTCGAGGACGGGAGCGCGGGCTGCGCATTCACCAGTCTGCCGCCACTCGTTAGGGCCGCGCGCGCGGAGGTCGCCCGCGATTTCTCCAAATAATAATTGTAATCTCCGGCGTAGGGCGTGAGCGCGCCCGCGTTGACCTGCAGCACGCTCGTTGCGATCGCGCGAATGAAATACACGTCGTGACTGATGAACATCAGTGTGCCGTCATATTGCTTCAACGCTCCGAGGAGCGCATCGATGCTGCCAACATCCAGGTGCGTCGTCGGTTCATCCATGAGCAGTAAGTTCGGCGGGTCGAGCAGCAACTTGACGAGGGCGAGACGCGTCTTCTCGCCGCCGCTCAGGACTGCGATCGTCTTGAAAACATCGTCGCCGCGGAAAAGAAACGAGCCGAGCACGGTTCGCGCCGTCTGTTCCGAAACCGGATTTGCCATGTCCAGCGCCGTCTCCAGCACCGTCATCTTCGGATTGAGCATCTCGACGCGGAATTGCGAGAAGTAGCCGACTTTGGCGTTATGCCCGAGCTCTCGCGCGCCCGATTGCACCGGCAAGACGCCCGCCAGCAGTTTCAGCAGCGTCGATTTCCCCGCACCGTTCGGCCCCACCAGCACCGTGCGGTGGCCTCGTTCCACCGTCAGGTTTAGATCACGGTAAACAACGAGTTCGCCAAACGCGTGGTGGATTCCCTTCAGGGTGATGACGCGCTGCCCACTGCGCGGCGGCTGCGGAAATCGGAAGTGCACCGTCTTCTCGCGCGCGACGGGCGCCTCGATTTTCTCCATCCGATCGATTTGCTTCAGCTTGCTCTGCGCCTGTGAAGCCTTGCTCGCCTTGGCGCGAAACCGGTCCGCGAACGCCTGCAGCGAAGCGATCTCGCGCTGCTGATTCTTGTAGGCCGCGAGCTGCTGCGCTTCCCGCGCCGCTTTTTGTTCGACGTAATTATCCCAGTTCCCGCGGTAACGGTGCAGCCGGCGGTGCGCGATCTCGACGATCGAGCCGACCAGCTGATTCAGGAGCTCGCGATCGTGAGAGATCATCAGGATCGCGCCGGGATAATCCTGCAGATATTCCTGAAACCAAACGAGCGAATCGAGATCGAGATGATTGGTCGGTTCGTCGAGCAGCAACAGATCCGGTTCCTGCACCAGCAAACGCGCCAGATGCGCGCGCATCACCCAGCCGCCGCTGAGAGTTTTCGCCGGACGATCAAAATCACTTTCCCGAAAGGCGAGTCCGGCCAGAATCCTCTTCGCTTTTGGCTCGATCTGCCAGCCGCCATGCTCGTCGAAAGGAGCGCATGCTTCTAGCTTGCGATCTCCGGTACCGCGCAAGCTGGAAGCATGCGCCACTTTCCCACACGCCATTTCCAGAACGGTTTCCTCGCCCGCGGGCGCGTTCTCCTGCGGCAGAAAGCCGACGGTGACCGACTTCTCCAGGGAGACCGTTCCGCTATCGGGAGAGGCTTCGCCCAGAATGAGTGAGAAAAGGGTCGATTTCCCGGCGCCGTTCGGTCCCACCAATCCCACGCGATCCCCGCGATTCACCTGCAAGGAGGCCTCTTCGAAAAGGGTGCGTCCGCCGAAGCTTTTGGTGATCTGAGAAATCGTCAGCATAAAAGAGCGGCGAATGTCGCCACACGAGACACGAATGGCAACTGATGGAAAAGGAGAACGTTCCCGGCGGGAATGGAGCCTGCGGGAAGCAGTGCGACATAGATCTTGCGGAGCAAGGAGCCGCAGGCCGAGAACCCGTCGGTTCGAGTCAATCAATCGAACCTGCCCACGGAACAAGCAGTAGTTCGCCAACCATTGTGGCGCCTGGCACTATGTCCCCGGCGGGAATGGAGCCC
>DASYVG010000114.1:0-2722 GCA_035937255.1 Chthoniobacterales bacterium
ACCGTCATGCCTGGAATCATCGCACGTTACACGAAATGGCTACACACGCAGTGGCCCGCGGGAACGGTGGAAACGCTTCCTGTCTCCGCCCCGGATGGAACGACATCGCTGCCCGGTGTGCGCATCGTGGGCGACCTGACCGGCATCCCGCTCCTCAAATTTTCCTCCGCCACCGGCGCGAACGCGGTCCGGGCTATCGTGCGCGAGCTGGCTGCCTCCCCAGCGCCCGCGAGCGGCGGCGAAGTCCTCGATCTTGCCATCGTGGGCGCGGGCGTGGCTGGAGTATCCGCCGCGATCGAAGCAAAACGCGCCGGGCTCAATTTCGAGATTTTCGAAGCGACGGAAATCTTTTCGACCGTCGTGAATTTCCCGAAAGGGAAGCCGATTTTCACGTACCCGTCGGAGATGAAGCTCGAGGGCGGCCTCCAGTTCACGGCCGAAGTTAAAGAGACGTTGCTCGAGGAGATGGAGACGCAGCGGCGCGCGGCCGGGTTGGAAGTGACGCAGGCCCGAATTGAGCGACTCGAGCGTCAGGGCGGGGAATTGGTGCTTCATTTAGAAGACAACAAAACGACGCGTGCGCGCCGCGTCATCATCGCGATCGGCCGAAGCGGGAATTTCCGGAAGCTGGACTGTCCCGGCGAAGAGCTCGACAAAGTTTTCAACCGGCTCTTTGATCCGAAGGAGTTCGTCGGACGCGATGCGCTTGTGGTCGGCGGCGGTGATTCCGCGCTGGAGACAGCGATCGCGCTGGTCAAGAGCGGCGCCCGCGTGACTTTGAGTTATCGGCGAAAGGAATTCTCGCGCGCGAAGCCGGAGAACATCGCGAAAATTGCGGCGCTGGAACGCGATCCTGGAGCCGACGTGCAGGTGGAGCGTCCCACTTCGGATCGCGTCAACGCCGCCCTGACGAGCGGAATGCGTAACTCGACCGGCTCCGGTTCACTGAAGGTCGCGCTCGGAACCGAAGTCAGGCGGATCGATCCAGCTTCGGTCCAGCTGAAGAATGGTACAGCGGCCACGCTGCCTAACGATGTCGTGTTTACAATGCTGGGTCGCGAGGCGCCACTCGACTTCTTCCGGCGCTCGAGAATCGCAATTGCCGGGGAATCGACCCCCCGCGGCTGGATCGCGCTCACGGCGTTCCTCGCTCTTTGCGTGTTCGTCTACTGCTGGAAGTCGGGCGGTTTTGCCGAGACGTGGCTTGACCCATGGCCGGGGAACATGCCGGCGCTGCTTGGTTCGTTAGGCGAGTGGTCGCGCGCACAAATCGCCGAGCGCGCGACGCTGCTCGGCACGTTAGCCGTGTCGCTGAAGTCGCGCTCATTTTACTACACGCTCACCTACAGCCTCGCCATCGTAGGTTTCGGGATCACCCGCATTCGCCGGCGGCGGACTCCCTACGTTACGCTCCAAACGACGGTCCTGATGTGCGTGCAGGTGCTGCCGCTTTTCCTGCTGCCAGAAATCATTCTCCCCTACGCGGGCTACAACGGAGTGTTCGATCAAGGTCTCGGGCGGACGATCGGCGATCATCTTTTCGAATCGTACATCCCCGCTGCGCAATACGCTGCGCATCAGTGGCCCGCATGGGGACATCCTCGAGCCTACTGGCGAGCCTACGGATTCATCCTGGCGTGGCCCCTCATGGTTTATAACGTCTTTACCGATGCGCCTCTCGCGTGGTGGCTCGTCATCTCGTTTATACAAACCTTCGTCATCATCCCGGCGCTGATCTGGCGCTTTGGCAAAGGCGCATATTGCGGGTGGATATGTTCCTGCGGAGCTCTCGCCGAAACGATGGGCGACAACCAGCGTCACAAGATGCCGCACGGCCCATTCTGGAATCGTCTCAACATGGCGGGGCAAGCCATTCTCGGCCTCGCTTTTCTCCTTCTTTTGCTTCGTGTCGTGGGATGGATTTGGCCGCAATCCAGCGTGGCGGCAGCCTTTCATCTTCTGCTCGAGGGAAAAGGCGGTGACGGTCGCGTGATCAACTACGCCAGTTATAAGTGGCTGGTCGATGTGTTTCTCGGCGGCATCATCGGCGTTGGTCTTTATTTCAAATTCTCGGGCCGCGTCTGGTGCCGTTTCTTTTGTCCACTCGCGGCCCTCATGCATATCTACGCTCGCTTCTCGCGTTTTCGGATTTTTCCCGAGAAAGCAAAATGCATTTCGTGCAACGTCTGTACGTCCGTTTGTCATCAGGGGATCGACGTCATGAATTTCGCCAACAAAGGTTTGCCGATGGAGGATCCGGAGTGCGTGCGCTGCTCGGCCTGCGTCCAACAATGTCCGACTGGCGTGCTCGCGTTTGGCCATTACGCCGCGGCTGGTGTGGTTCTCGATCGCTTGCCCGCGTCACCCGTGAGAATGCGGGAAGGCGTCCGGAAATCCTGATGCATTCTCCGAGGGACATAGGGTTCAGAGCCTAAGGGGTTGAGTCGCTCTGTGAAAAGTCCAGCGTCTGGCGACCGTCGCGGAACGTCTGTGGCTATGGCGCGATCGGGGTGATCTGGTTGGCAACGATCTGCCAGCGCCCGCTCGTCTTGACCCAGACATTTAAGACGCGATAGGTGCCGCTGCTTTCCTTACCACTATAAGTAACCTTCAGCACGACGCGAGCAGTGGCCACCGCAGTATTCCCGAAGACGCGAATCTCTTCCCCGTCGCGCTCGATGGAATCAAACTGGGTCGCGCCCGTCTTGATATTCTCCATGCG
>DASYVG010000115.1:0-5820 GCA_035937255.1 Chthoniobacterales bacterium
GTCGGAGAGGTTCGACTTCTTCACGATGCCGGAGCGGGTCGCGAACATGATGTGCAGAGTATCGTCCCACGTGGTGTCTACCGCGCTGGGGCCAGTGCCGGATTTCTTCGCCTGCACACGGATCGTCGCCGCGATTTTTTCGTCGCTCCGCAGCTCAAGCAAATTCGCTATCGAACGCCCCTTCGCAGCGCGTCCCATCTCCGGAATTTCGTAAACTTTCTCCACGTAGGCGCGGCCAGTTTCCGTGAAAAACATCAGGTAATCATGCGTCGTGGCCGTAAAGAGATGCTCGATAAAGTCGCCCTCGGCCTCTTCCGTAGCGCCTTCGCGCGTCGTCATGCCAATCACGCCTTTGCCGCCGCGCCGCTGTGCCCGAAACGCGCTCACTGCCGTCCGCTTGATGAAGCCGCCGTGCGTGATGCTGATAATGCAGCCTTCGTTCGCGATGAGATCCTCCATGTTGATCTCGCCCTCATCAGGCACCAGCTGCGTCAAACGCGGTGACGCATATTTATCGCGGATCTCGCGCAGCTCTCGTTTGATGATCTGAAAAACGCGCGCTTCCTTGGCCAGAACGTCACGCAAATCTTTGATCGTCGTGATCAGATCCTTGTACTCGTTGATGATCTTTTCACGCTCGAGACCGGTGAGCTGGTAGAGGCGCAGGTCGAGGATTTGGTTCGCCTGGTGTTCGCTGAACGCGTAGCGGCCCTCCGCCAGCCGCGCCTCATTTCGAATCAAAATACCAATCTGCTCGACTTGTTTGCGGGTGAACTCGAAGGCGAGCAGTTTTACGCGCGCTTCGTCGCGATTCGCTGAGCCGCGGATGATCCGGATAAACTCATCCAGGTTTGCGAGCGCGATCAGATAACCTTCGAGCGTTTCCGCGCGTTCCTCGGCCTTGCGCAATTCGAAGCGCGTCCGCCGCAGCACCACTTCGCGGCGATGCTCGATGTAGGCGGCATTCGCTTCCCTGAGCGAAAGCAGTTTCGGCCGTCCGTGGTCGATCGCGAGCATGGACGCCGCGAACGAGCTCTCCATCGCGGTATGCTTGTAGAGATTGTTGATAACAACCTTCGGATTGCCGTCGCGTTTTAATTCGATCACCACGCGCGTGTTCTCGTCTGACTCGTCGCGGATCGCGGTGATATCAGTCAGCACTTTGTCATTTACCAAAGCGGCAATGCGCTCGACCAGGGTCGCGCGGTTCACGTTGTAAGGAATCTCCGTGATCACGATCTGCTCGCGGTTCCCCTTCAACTCCTCCACGCCCGCTTTGCCGCGCACCTTCATGCCGCCCCGTCCGGTTTCGAGATATTGACGAACCCCGGAGATGCCACAGATGGCGCAGCCGGTCGGGAAATCCGGACCCTTCACGTGCTTCATCAGCTCCGCGAGCGTGATGTCCCCGTCATCGATCTGCGCGCAGATGCCGTCGATGACTTCGCCGAGGTTGTGGGGCGGGATATTCGTCGCCATCCCGACGGCGATACCGGTGCCGCCGTTAACGAGCAGATTCGGAAATGCCGATGGGAAAACGGTCGGCTCGGTCCGCGTCTCGTCATAGTTCGGGACGAAGTCGACCGTGTCCTTCTCCATGTCGGTCATGAGCGCGGCGCCGAGATGCGTCATGCGCGCCTCGGTGTACCGCATCGCCGCGGGCGGATCGCCTTCGACTGATCCGAAGTTGCCCTGCCCGTTGACCAGCGTCTCGCGCATTGCCCACGGCTGCGCCATGTGCACCAGCGTTGGGTAAATCACAGCTTCACCGTGCGGGTGATAGTTACCGCTCGTGTCGCCGCAGATTTTTGCGCACTTCCGATGCTGCCGGTTTGGGAAGAGCGACAGATCGTGCATCGCGTAGAGAATGCGTCGCTGCGATGGCTTTAATCCGTCGCGTGCATCCGGCAGCGCACGCGAAATGATGACCGACATCGAGTAGTCGAGAAATGATCGTGACACTTCCTCGGCGACGTTGATCGGCTCTACTTTTTCGTTGGCGTTATACATGACTAAACGTGGGCTGTAATTCCGCTGGCGCTCCGAGCGTGAGATACCGTTCCTCCCATTCCAGCGAAATCTCGTCCGCTTGGCGCGCAGTTACGGGTTCGCTGATTTGCGCGTTTCGTGGAACTGAGATCTCAAGATAATCCAGAACCGAGCGAATCCGCGCTCGGTAATTCTGGCATAGGTCTTCGTATTCGACTCGAAACGGTTCCACGGCGATCGCTTCAAAAAATCGCGTCCAGATATTTTCTTCCCACCGAATTTCGTCGAGACAGCGGGCGATCAATGCTGGGTCGAATCGAGGTTCAGCGAGCGGTGTTTTTCCCGGCCGGATTTTCCAAACTCCGGTCTGCAGCGCCCGCGCTTTGGAAATAGCCTGCCGAAGTTTATTGCGTCGGACGATGCGCAGAAACTGGAGACTTGGGAAAGCAGAACGCAACATTTCCAGATCGGGGGTATTCGCGGCGCCAAAGGCACCGGTCTGACGCAGTTTGGCGATGAATTGTTCCAGATACCAACCCATGGCTTTGAAACCGAAGACGCCATTTCCGGTAACGGTGCGCGACACGATGCCGCGGACATAGCCAGCAAAATCATTGTCTGCGTCGAGGCCATGTTTGGCGGCGAATCCGGCCACAAAGTTTGGCAGAAAAAATTGATTCGGCTTTCCCGCGCGGCACGTTTCGCGAAGCCCGTCCGTCAGTAAATTACTGCCCGAGCGAGAAAGAGCGCAGACGACGTAACAGCGGCGCGGGTGACGCCATTCACGAAAAGACTTTGAAATGCGTGACACTAGACGTTGAGGTTCCGGGCGGTGAGCGCGTCTTTGATCAACTCGACTTTTTCGTTTGTGTTATACACGGAACTCAAGGCTTGACTTCGTTGGTCCGTTTTCTTTTTACGATCCCGGCGTCTCGCGAACGACGCGATTAGACATCGAGATTGCGGACGTTCAGCGCGTTGTCCTCGATGAACTGGCGGCGCGGTTCCACAACATCACCCATCAAGATCGTGAACATCTTGTCGGCTTCGACCGAGTTGTCGTCCGTCAAGTCAACCTTCAGCAGCTTCCGTTTGTTGGGGTCCATCGTCGTGCTGAACAGCTCTTTCGCGTTCATTTCGCCCAAACCTTTGAAGCGCTTGATCTGCACTCCGCGTCGTCCGATCTCCACGATCTTCTGCAGAATTTCGGGGATGGAAAACAATGGATGCGAGATCGCTTTTTCGCCTTCGCCCTCGATCAACTCGAAGATCGGCCGGTCGCTCGCGGCATAGTGATCGACCTTCAGCCCTTTGCGCGCGAGCTCAGCGATCAATTTCTGCACCGTCGTCGATTCGTGAAGCTCCACGAGCTTGGCACGGCGCCGCGCGCCATTCAGTTTCACGGGCGCGCTGGTCAGCGGCAGAAGCTCCTGCCCCATCTCATTGTCGAAAAGATTCAGATCAAGATTCTGCTCGTGAAATTCACGCACCGCGCGTTCGTCGTCGAAGTAACGAACGGACTCGTCGTTTCCCTCACGCACCTTCACCAGGTAGTTCGGCACTTTGCCTGTCTTTGGATTGCGTTTTCCGAGAAAAGTTTCGAAATCACCGCCGTGCCGGCGGACGGATTCGCTCAGTTTCCCGAGCTTCTCGAGCGACTCGAGGATATCTTTCAGCTGGGTCGCGTTCAACTCCTTATTGTCCGAGAGATTCTTTAATCGAACGTCCTCTGCGCCTAGCGAGATCAGAATTTTGTTCAGTTGCACGTCGTCATCGACGTACTCTTCGCGCTTCTTCCGCTTGATTTGATACAATGGTGGCTGCGCTATAAAGATCTTCCCGGCCCGAACCAACTCGGTCATCTGCCGGTAGAAGAACGTCAGAAGCAAAACGCGGATGTGCGAACCGTCTACATCCGCGTCGGTCATAATGATAATGCGACCATAACGGAGTTTCGAGATGTCAAAAGAGGCCTCGTCCTTTGTCGTGGTCTCGTCCTTCGGGCGGCCGATGCCGGTGCCGATCGCGGTGATCATCGACTGGATTTCCGTGTTTTTGAGCGCCTGATCAAGGCGTGCTTTCTCGACATTGATGAGCTTGCCCCGAATCGGGAGGATTGCCTGGTAACGCCGATCCCGGCCTTGTTTTGCGGAGCCACCGGCAGAATCACCCTCCACAATGTAAAGCTCCGTCAGCTCCGGGTCGCGCTCTGAACAATCAGCGAGTTTCCCCGGCAAGCCGCCGCCAGTGAGCGCGCCTTTGCGGATCGTCTCGCGCGCTTTTCGCGCCGCTTCCCGGGCGCGTGCGGCCGTGAGCACCTTCTCGAAAATCCGTTTCGCGACTGGCGGATTCTGATCGAAATAGGTCATCAACCCATCGTAAACGACCGAGTTCACGACGCCGTCGATCTCGGTGTTCACGAGTTTTACTTTCGTCTGCGATTCAAAGCGCGGATTTGGGAGCTTAATGCTCAACACGCAAACGAGACCTTCACGGGCGTCGTCGCCGGAGATCGAAGGATCTTTGTCCTTTATCAGATTGTTCGACTTGGCGTATTGATTCACCGCTTTCGTCAGCGCGGTGCGAAAACCAGTGAGGTGGGTGCCGCCGTCTGGATTCGGGATCGAGTTCGCGAACGGGAGAATCTGGTCGTTGTAGCTGTCGTTATATTGCAGGACGACGTCCACAAACACTTCGTCCCGCTGCCGAGAAATCACGACCGGCTTCGGATGAATGACCTGCTTGTTCTCGCCGAGTTGCTTTACAAACTCCTCGATCCCGTGCTTGTACAGAAACGTCTCTTTCTTCGGAGAATCGCCGCGCTCGTCGGTGAGCATGATTTCCAAGCCTGGATTTAGAAAGGCGAGCTCGCGCAAACGTGTCGCCAAGCGCTCGAATTTGAACTCCGTCGTAATCGTGAAGATCGTCGGATCCGGCAGGAAGGTGATCAGCGTGCCGGTCTGCTTCTTATTTTTCAGCTCGCCGATGACACTCAGTTTTTGCGTAGTTTTCCCACGCTCGAAACCCATGTGGTGCACCTTACCGTCGCGCGAAACTTCGACCTTGAACCAATCCGACAGCGCGTTAACGCATTTCGCGCCGACGCCGTGCAGACCGCCGGAATATTTGTAAGCGCCTTGCCCGAATTTACCGCCCGCGTGCAGATTGGTCAGCACCAACTCCACTGCCGGCATCTTGAATTTCGGATGCATGTCGACCGGAATCCCGCGACCGTTGTCGCGCACGGAAACCGAACCATCGACATGAATTGCGACCTCGATTTTCGTGCAGTAGCCGGCGAGATGTTCGTCGATTGAGTTGTCGAGAACTTCGAAAACGCAGTGGTGCAATCCGCGTTCATCGGGATCGCCGATATACATGCCGGGACGCTTCCGGACGGCTTCGATTCCCTCGAGCTTGTCGATCTGCGCCGCGTCGTATTTTTGGCTCTGACTAATGCCCGTCGCTGCGTCTTGCGTGGATTTCTGGGCAGCGGCTTCGTCTTGGGCTTGGAGCATAAAAAGGCGGTGGGACTACAAGGCTAAAAACATAGGTGAGAGACAGCTCTGTCACAACAAATATCTGGCGGCTTGAACAGCCAAAAATCTACCACAACTTGCGACTCCGCGGCGTCGCTAGCGCAGCATCTTGTGGTCGCCGCAATTTGTGACGCTAGCGTCTTTTCCGCGTATCGGGGTGGAGTGCTTGACCTGTCGCGTCAACGCCCGGAAACTGGCCGCCTGATGCTGCGTCCGCAGACACTGAAGGAAGGTCGCTGGATCTTCGTGGTGCTCGTCATTTTCATGCTCGCCGGGTGGCTGGTTTCGCCCT
>DASYVG010000116.1:0-4468 GCA_035937255.1 Chthoniobacterales bacterium
GGTGTTGAGCGAACCGAAAATTGCGCCGAACGGTTTCGCTTCCTTTGTTTTTGCGTTGAGTTCGATCGAAACCGACGGGGCGAGTCGACCGTGCAACGCGCGCGTCTTCGCGCGGTGGAAAGGCACACCACAGTTCGGCGATGATCTGAAGCTCTTCGGCACCATTCAGCCGGTCCCAACGTCCCGAAATCCGGGCGAGTTCGACATGCGCGCGTATCTCGCGCGCCAGGATCTCCGGGATGAACTCGTGGCCCGTTATGCTGAGAACGGACAGATCGTTCGCCACGCCGGCGGTAATCGCCTGTTGCGAGCCGCGCAAACATCCCGCCGCTGGATGCAGCACGTGCTCGCGCGCGGATTGGAAGATTCACCGGCCGTCAGCGGACTAGTGGAAGGAATGGTGCTTGGACTGCGCCACCAGACACCGGAAGACATCGAAGAGCCCTTTCAGCAAACCGGGACACTTCATCTCTTCGCGGTCGCAGGACTACACGTCGGCATCGTCGCGCAGCTGCTCTGGACCCTGGCGACGGTGATCAGAATTCCGCGGAGATGGGCGACCGCTCTCATTATTCCCGCGCTCCTCTTCTATGCTGCCGTCACCGGGCTGCACACCTCGAGCGTGCGCGCGGCGCTGATGGCTTCGGTATTGCTCGGTGGTTACTTTGTGGAGCGGCGCGTCTTCGCGCTGAACAGCCTCGCGGCCGCCGCGATGCTAATTCTTTGCTGGGACACTGACGAGCTCTTCGCCGTCGGCTTCCAACTCTCGTTCGCCGTCGTGGGCACGATTATCCTACTGAGCGATCCGCTCTTCCGAATTCTGCGCAGAATTTGCGCCGGCGAGCCATTTCTACCGCGGAGCCTCTTTGGCCCTGGTCGCCGCGCGCTGGACAAACTCCTCCAGTGGGTGATGCGCGCGGGCGCGGTTTCTTTCGCTGCGTGGATCGGATCACTTCCCCTGATGTTGAGTTACTATCACCTGGTCACGCCGATCTCTCTCCTCGCCAACCTGCTCGTCATCCCGATCGCCTATTGTGTTTTGGCAGGTGGGTTGTTGTCCTTGATGGCAGCGCCGATCACCACCTGGCTCTCACTCGTTTTCAATAATGCGAACTGGGCTGCCGCGCAGCTGATCCTCGGAATCGTGCACCTGTTTGCCCAATTACCAGGCGGGCATCTTTATTTCGAACATCCGAGTTGGCCGGATGGTGTCCGCGCCGAGATCAACGTGCTCGACGCTGGAACTGGCGCGGCCGTACACGTGCGCAGCGACGGCCACGATTGGCTCTTCGATTGCGGCGGGCGCCGCGATTACGAACGGTGCGTGCGCGATTACCTGCGGAGCCGGGGCGTCAACCGTCTCGATGGCTTGCTCCTCTCCCATGGCGACGCCGCGCACATCGGAGGTGCGGCGGCCGTCCTCCTCAATTTTAACCCGCGACTGACGGTCGACTCCCCCGCGCACGATCGGTCACGCGCGCATGCGGCTTTCACGGCAATCCTGGCGCAGCAACACATCATGCCGAAACTCTGCAGCGCGGGCGATGAACTAGTGATTGGCGGCCATGTCACCACGCGCGTGTTGTTTCCGCCCAAAGATTTCGCCGGCGACGCCGCAGATGATCAAGCGCTCGTGCTGCAGTTGTTCATCGACGGAAAACCTCGCGTGCTGTTCACTTCGGACAGTGGGCGGGAGGCGGAGGCGGTCGTCCTCGCAAGCGGCGTCGATCTGCATGCGGACGTGCTCATCAAGGGGCAGCATCATTCCGGAACTGTTCCTTCGTCGCAATTCCTGGAAGCGGTTCGCCCGCAAGTTATCGTCGCGACGTCGCGCGACTTCCCTCCATGGGAACAAGTCAGCGACGACTGGGCGGCGTTCGTGGAGGGGCACCACGTTAAGTTGTTCCGCCAGGATCAATCCGGAGCCGTTCGTCTACGCTTCTTCCGCGATCATTATCAGGCCGAGCCGTTTCTTGCGGGAGAACCTTTCCGCAGCAGCAATCGATGAATTTCGGCACCCGTTTTTGTGAAATGCTTTTCAAAAGTCGTCTCCGGAAAGCTTGCATCCGGAGATAAATCAACCATCCACCATCCAGAGACTTGCCTGCTCACGTCCGTGATCTGCGCGAAATAGTCGGCGTCATCGGTCGCGACATGGAACAGTCCGGTGGGCTGCATGGCGGTTTGAACGTACCGCACGAACTGCTGGGTTATGATGCGGCGACGATGATGACGTTTCTTCGGCCAGGGATCTGGGAAGAGCACGTGCACAACGTCGACTGAGCTCGGCGGCAGAAGATATCGCACCGCGTAGGAGCCTTCTACGCGCACGATGCGGACGTTCGTCAGACCGGACTGTTCCGCTTTTCGGCAGGCTGAGCGTACCCGCCCAAACATCCGTTCGAATCCGAGAAAGTCGCGTTCGGGAAATTGCTGCGCGAGCGCGATCAAAAATGCTCCGTCGCCGCAGCCCACATCGATCTCGACCGGCGCCGAGCGACTAAAAACCGTCCCGAGATCCAGCGGTGCAAAATATGACGGAGGTATGAGCTCTGTGACCGGCCGTGCTTCAGCCACGGAGGAGACAAGTTCGCCCGCCACGATGAATCCTGTGCGGTAAACGCGGCGAATCAACTACGTGACCCTAACCGCCGATCGGATAAATTGACCAATGCGCTCGTTTTTAAGAACCCTTTTGCTTCTCGTTTTCGTGAATCTGCCTCGGGCCGATGTTGCCGCCCAACAGGCTTCGACAACTCCCGTAAACTCGGCCACGGCCATCTTCGCGGGAGGTTGTTTCTGGTGCATGCAGCCGCCGTTCGATCACGCACCGGGTATCGTGAAGACGGTGGTAGGCTACACCGGCGGGAGTGCGAGCGACGCCACCTACGACAAAGTCTCCGGCCACACCACGCAGCATCGCGAGTCAATCCAGGTAACCTATGATCCGACGAAGATCTCTTATGATCAGCTGCTCGAAATTTTCTGGCGAAACATCAATCCGACGCAGGCTGACGGGCAATTCCACGACATCGGACTCAGCTACCAGGCTGCGATTTACTACGGAAGCGAAAGCGAACAGAAGGCGGCTGAAGTTTCGAAGGAGAATCTGGGCAAATCCGGGAAGTTCGATAAGCCGATCGTGACCGGGATTCTACCAGCGACCAAGTTTTATCCGGCGGAAGATTATCACCAGAAGTACTACCTCAAGAACCCGGCAGCCTATGAGGCTTACCACGTCGGTTCCGGGCGAACGGCGTTTGTCGAGCGGATTTGGGGCAAAGCTCGTTGACGCCGCACCGGCCGCACCATCTCTACTCAACAGCGTAATTCTCGCCTTCGCTCGCTTTGGCCGAGAGCAGCACGGCCAGCCGAGTATTCGTAGACCGTCACGAGATCCCGGTCGTTAGGTGGGAGATCAGCGCGTGTCGCCCCGGTCGCCCTGTCCCTTCCCGACCTTTGTTTTAGCCTTCGTCCGCTTATCTGCCGAAAGTGAACGCCCGACATTCACTTCTGTTTTGAACTGCCCCTTTTTATCGCGCCGAACGTAGCGTTTATCGCCTTTGTGCGGTTCGATCAAAGTCCGTTTCGACGTCTTCTTTGCTGGCATAATGCTGAATCGATTTGGGCGCGAAGAATGGTCGCCCAGCGGAACATGGCCGCGTCCCAGAGGGCGCGGCGATTCAAACGAAACGCAGACAGTTCGGTCAGAACTTGCGCAGTTCCGCACCGCCCGCTTCGACGAACTCTGCGTTGCTGACGGATAACTGCTCCTTCAGGATGTCCGAGAGGCCGGCGGCAAGAACGATGGCAATGGCGCGCGCGTCGCGCGTGTAAACGGGAATCGGAAAGGAGCCGGCGTTGCGATCGTAACCGTAAATCGTCCCCTCGGTTTCCCACACGCAATAGGCATGGCCGGCAGGGTGATGCGCATAGCGCACGAGCAAAATCCTTGCCCAAAAATTACCCTCGAGGGCGTGCTTTGTTTTCACGACGGCGAGGTAATTACACGCCGACACGGCGCAACCGTTCAGGACGATTAGATCATCGTTCCCCGGCATGAGGAGAACAACCGGCTGACAGGAGCCGAGGCAAAGGCAGGCGAGCGCGGAGACGACAAATGGGAAAATCTTACGGGGCATACGATGTGGCGACGCTTCTGCAAATGGTTTTCGTAGTGGTTATTGTGGTTATAACACGAGCCGTTCTTCTTGGGAACTCTTTTCCCGGTCGGCGCGACCTTGTCATGTCTCCCCAACGAAAACAACGTTGAATACGCGATCGGCGGGAAGCGAGGGATTCCCCTCGAATTTGCTGCCCCGAGCAAAGAGTCGAACCTTGGTGAGGCGGGATCATCGTCGCTGCGAAGTCGAGATCGGACGAGTAAATATTTCCCTGCTCTCCTCCCCCGTAGAGGCGATCTAAAGGCGTAATTCCGTCTGCAGAAAACTGGAGGCGAGGGGAGTTG
>DASYVG010000117.1:0-1674 GCA_035937255.1 Chthoniobacterales bacterium
TCCGCGACCAGGACAGCAACGCGATGCTCCGAGTCCTTCAAACCTGCCAGCTGACCCAGCGCTTCGTCGCGCTCCTTTGATACCTTGGCGATCTGAGAATTTGCATCGACCAGCCTGGCGTTTTGCGAATCGCGCTCCTTCTCCGCAACCGCGCGACCTTCTTCGGCGGCGGAGAGGGCTTTCTTTAATTGCGTAATCTCACCCTTCAACGCCGCCTGCGCTTTGCTGTCGCCGTTGCCGGTCGTCTGAATTTTCTTCAAGGACGATTGCGCCTCGGCCAGCTGATCGCGCACGCTCTTCTCCGCACCTTTCGTGCGCTCGAGATCCTGCTGGGCTTGTTCTAGCTTCGAATTCGACTCGCGCAATTTCGAACTCACCTTCTCTTTTTCTTCTTCGACTTCGCTGATCTTGGAACGCGATCGGCGTAACTCGCTTTGCAGCTGATCGACTTTGTCCCGCAACTTCGCCGTTGCTTCCTTGATGGCGGCGTCGTTCGCCGGCGCTGGCGCCGTGGCCACGACGGCAGGTGTACGCTCCACCGCGGGCGGCGGACCTTGGTTGGCGGGCTGCACAATTATCGGCCTCGATTTCGCCGTCCCAATCTCGACTGTTGGCTCCGCCGGTCGCGGCGAAGCCTGAGCTTCCGCCGGCGCCGGCGGTGGTGAATTAGTCGCGGCCAGATCTTGCTGCGTTCCGGATTTGCTTTGCACCCGCAGGATGCTTTCGGAAACTTTCCGGCTGCGATATTCCACGATGGCCGGTTGCCAATCTGAGTGTGTTTTCTTGAGTTCCTCGAGCAGACTGCCGGCAAACCGGTATTTGGCCAGCGCCTGGTTGAAGTGATTGTCGCGCTCCAGCTTCTCGCCTTGCTGCGCGGTCATGTAGGCTTTGAGAAAAGTCTCGCTCGGGTCGTCGCTCTGCGCCTGTGCGCTTGCGGCGACGAAGAAGAGCCCGGCGAGTAGGATCAAGCCAAATCTGAGCATGCGGGGACGAACGGGAAGAATAGTCCAGCCCGCGCCGCTTGCAATGCCAAGGAGAAGCACCACGCTTGTTAGGAGCGGAGGGCGTGCCACATCCCCGAACGCTTTGCCTTTGCAATCGAGAATCTAAAACTTAAAATCTGAGATTCATTTGGTGGCCATAGCTCAATGGTAGAGCTCCAGATTGTGGTTCTGGTTGTTGCGGGTTCGAGTCCCGTTGGCCACCCGTTCCCGAGGTTAAAATCGTTAAAAAAGTTACATCGTTACAATGGAGCCTCTGCCTTTTTTAACATTGTAACATTGTAACTTTTTAACACTGTCGCCTGTGCCTGTAGCTCAACCGGATAGAGCTTCTGACTTCGGATCAGAAGGTTGGGGGTTCGAATCCCTCCAGGCACGTGTCACCCTATGAGTCGCCCACGCGAAGAACTCGATGCCATCGTCGTCAACATTGAGCTTACCCTGGCCAGCATTATTCAGGGCGTCGCCCTTTATTTTTTGACGGAAAACGCGCGAGCGGTCTTGTCGCTGCACAATTGGCCGACGTTTCTCTACGTGGGCGCGGCCTTGTGTGTAATCTTCATCTTTTGGTCGCGCTCGATCATTCACACGCTCACCGTGATCAAATGGCCGCTCGAGTTCGGCCACAACTTTTTTTACATCGCTTGTGCGCTGGGCGAAGCGATCCTTTTCA
>DASYVG010000118.1:0-2763 GCA_035937255.1 Chthoniobacterales bacterium
GATACCAGCTTTCCTGATCTCGTTATCATTAACCGGCCGGCTGCTCGATGAACAATTGTTCTGGCATTTGCCCATCTCATTTGCGGTCTCCGGGTTCATGGCAATGACGCAAAGCTTCTTCCTCATCGAGCTCGCCAGTCATTGGGGCCTGTTTCCCGCGTTTTTCCAGGACGCGCGCGCCGATCGCTTGCAAGGAATTCATCCAATCTCGCTCCGGACACGCGGACTGATGTGGGCGATCTCCGCGGGCATCTGTCCGATCGGTTCTCTTTTGCTAATGAACTTCGCGCCGCCCTCGCCCGGGACCAATCCGCAGTGGTTCGGTCTTTTTGTCGGCACAATCGGAATCGCCTTCGGTCTTTGCTCAGCCATCCTCATCGGTCGTTCCGTCACCCAGCCGGTCGATCAATTACGCATCGCCGCTGGCGCGATCACGCAGGGCGATCTCACCGTGCACGTCCCATTAAGCAGAGCCGACGAGTTCGGTTCGTTGATTGGCGAATTCAATCACATGGTTGCCGAATTGCGCGAAAAGGAACGGTTGCGGCGAACTTTTGGCGCGCATGTCGGCCGGAAAGCGGCGGAAGAAATTCTCGCGCGCGATCCGGGAGTGGGCGGAATCGAGCAGAAAATTACAGTAATGTTTGTAGATATCAGATCATTCACCGCGCGCGCGGCGCATCTCGATCCACAGCAAGCGGTCGGGCTACTGAACAAGTTTCTCGAGGCGATGGTTGAAGTCGTAGAGAGCGAGGACGGCGGCATGATCAATCATTTTACCGGAGACGGTTTCATGGCGCTTTTTGGTGTCGGTGATGATTCGCGCAATCACGCCGAGCAGGCGCTGGCGACCGGTGTTTCGATGCTACGGCGACTCGATCGTCTGAACCTCGAGCTCGAAAGATGCGGTCACCCGGCGCTAGCGATCGGCATCGGCATCAATACCGGCCCCGCCATCGTGGGCAGCATCGGATCGTCTGAGCGGATGGAATTTACCGGCATTGGTACGACGGTGAACGTCGCCTCGCGGATCGAGAGTTTAAACAAAACACTCGGCACTACTCTGCTGCTTAGCAAAGCGACGCGCGATGCGTTGCCAAGTGGGGTCGCGTTGCACACACTGCCGCCGCAAGCGGTCAAAGGCGTCGACGAACTTGTCGAAGTCTTTACGCTCGCGGCTGAGCAACTCCCGAGCGTCGCGGCGTCGCATCCAAAGCCATGCAACAATGACCAAGGCCGCAGCGATGGTGGCGATCGCGCCGCCTAAGACGACCGCGCGCGGTCGATACATCAACTCGACTCTTCCGCTTTCTCCCGCGGAAATTTCTACTGTGGGCGCAAGCGTCTTGCAGCGATGTGACCGAAAGCCCGCGACCATTCAGTGAAGCTTGGTAACCGGAAAAATATGGACGCGAAAACGTCAAGAGCACGGGCCGCGTTCGGGTCTGCGGTCGTAATGTTGGCGACAACTTTCTGACGTGAATCCTCGATGATCCGCACAGTTGTGTCTGCGTAACGAATCCGTGATTTCCGTCGTGCCTTACGCGCGCGAGATCTTTCGGACAAATTCGGACACAAGGACTGCGTAATTCAGCGCAATTTCGACGGTTCGCCCAAATCGCGTCGCCGCAAATTTAAGTAGATTAACGCAGGGTCGCGCGGGGTTCGCGCAGAACCGCGAAAACATCAAAGCGGATTCGAGCCCCGTAGGCTCCGGTTTTCGAGTCGTTTCCCATCGAATGGACCCGGTCGCGTCTTGCCAGATCCATCGCTCGCTAGTTTAATTGCGATGTGAAACTTACCCTTGCTGCTGCAATCATTCCGGCGAGCGCGCTTCTGCTCGGCGGCTGCGCCACCTCAGGAACGCTCGCGCAAAATCAGGTGCCCGTGACTACCACAACTACAACTACCGCCGAGGGCGCGGCGCAGATTTATCCTCACGGGCAAGTGCCAGATGCATCCAGCGCCCATGCACAGCCGGCGCAGCAAAGTCCCGGCGGCTATTAGACCACGCACCATCCCTTTCGGAAAAGCGCGCCGATTTTTCCGACGGTTTCTGATTGCGAGTCTTGCCGGCCTCGCATTTTTTTCGGCGCGAGCTGAGCCGCTCTTCCCGATCGCTCCCGGAACCACCTGGCAATACGAAATCCAGGAGATCGACGCCGCCGGGAAGATCGCGGACGCCGGGATCCGAAGTTTGGTGATCCGGCGAATCGCTAGCCGCGAACAATTCGCAGGCAAAGACGTGCTCCGCCTGGAGACGTTCGCGGGCGGGCCGCCATTGATCGAGCTCTTGAGTGCCACCGAGATAGGAGTTGTGCGCGTCGCGCGCATCGCTCGAAGGGGCCGTCTCAAGCAGATCGATCCTCCGCAGGCGATTGTGATTTTTCCGCTGGTTCGCGGCGCGGAATGGGATACGACGAGCGACGTTGGGGACTTCGGAACGCGCCGCCGTGTTCGCGTCACAGCGGAAGAGGAGGTTGTAGTTCCCGCCGGCACGTTCCACGCTTTTCGCCTTGAGAGCGAAGAATCGGAGACCGTCCACACCATCCGCTGGTTTGTTTTAGGCGTGGGGTTCGTCCAGGAAGTGCGCGCGACACGACTAGCGAACGGTCGGGAACTACGTCGCGTCGAAATGCGTCTGAAATCGCTTCCGGCCGACGTTATCCCGCTCGCAACGCCTATACCAACGCCAACGCCAATGCCCACGCCCACGCCCACACCAACTCCAACTCCAACTCCAGCTCCGACACCGACACCTGT
>DASYVG010000119.1:0-1634 GCA_035937255.1 Chthoniobacterales bacterium
TCGCGCACATCCACGCAGCATTACCAGAGCGCGCCGAAAAATTTGCCCGAGATCGCAAAGCAGCTTGGCGTTGCCCACATCCTGGAAGGAAGCGTGCAGAAGAGCGGCGATGCCGTACGCGTGAACGTGCAGCTAATCAAAGCGGCCAACGATTCCCATCTTTGGGCCGACACCTTTGATCGCAAATTGACCGATATCTTATCGGTCGAAAGTGAGGTGGCCAAAGCCATCGCCGATCAGTTGCGAGTGCATTTGAGCGGCCGGGAAGAGCAAGTCATCGCCGCTAAACCAACAGAGAATTCTGAGGCTTACGATGCCTACCTGCGTGGGCTGGCTTATACATTGAAAACGATAGACTCACCCGCCAACGCCCACGGCGCACAGAAATATCTCAGAGAAGCGGTGCGGTTGGACCCGAAGTTCGCGCTTAGTTGGGCGCTGCTGTCATACGTCGATGCGCGCGGCTACCTCACACTGACTCTTCAACCAACGGTCGCCCTCCGTGAAGAGGCACGGCAGGCAGCCGAAACCGCGCTCACTCTTCAGCCCAATCTCGGCGAGGCCGTAGTGGCCAAGGGCTATTACCACTACGCCTGCCTAAAGGATTACGACACCGCGGTGCGTTACTTTGAGCAAGCACGTCAGTTCCTGCCGAATAGCAGCCGGATTCCTGAATCGCTGGCCTATGTCGCGCGGAGGCGAGGCCAGTGGGACCGGAGCGAGTCGTATTTCAACGAAGCCGAGCGGCTCGACCCGCGCAACGTTTCCCTACTCGAACAGCATGCGGGTTCCTATGTCGACCTTCGTCGTTTCCCCGAAGCACTGCGGAAGCTTGATCAGGTTCTCGATATCATACCGGACGACGTCGATACCCTCGTGCAAAAGGCGGCTATCGCACAAGCCGAGGGCGATCTGCCGCGTGCCTCGGCGATCCTCGCTCCGCTCCACCCGGCGGCCGACGACCCCTCGGCCTTGATAACACAAGTTTACCAAGCGATCCTGGAGCGCCGCACTGCACAAATCATCCCTCGGCTGAAGGAAATGCTTGCCAAGCCTGATCCGGCGTTGGGTTATTACAATGGCGACCTGCGCTTTTGGTTAGGCTGGGCGCAAGAAGTCGCCGGCGACCATGCCGCCGCGCAGGAAAGTTGGCGACAGGCGCGCAGCGAACTGGAACCTTTTCTCAAAGAACAGCCGGAAAATCGTAACCTCATTGGAGATCTCGCGCTGACCAATATGGGCCTCGGTGACAAAGCCGCCGCGTTGGCTCTGTCGGAGCGGGCCATGGCCGCGATCCCGATCGAGAAAGACGCGATGGCTGGTCCCGTTGCGATCGAGATCCTCGCCCGGGTGGCGGCGCAAATGGGCGAACGTGACCGCGCCATCGCCGCTTTACAGAAACTACTCTCGATACCGTACGCTGGCCCACTGGCTACGGGCCAGCCGCTCACTCCCGCGCTGCTCCGGCTCGATCCAATGTTCGATCCGCTCCGGAATGATCCGCGCTTCCAAAAACTCGCCGCCTCGCTCGCGCCGAAAGACGCGAAGCAGTAGAAGTCTTCGGAAGCCGCAAGCAATAGCCCCGACGGTTTGGATTGCGCTCGATGCTCGCACCGAAGAAAGAGCGCGGAATG
>DASYVG010000120.1:0-6492 GCA_035937255.1 Chthoniobacterales bacterium
CGACACCAGTAGGCGGCGGCATCCGGTCCCTCAATGTGGCGCTCCGGCAAATGCTCGATCTCTATGTCTGCCTGCGGCCGGTGCAATATTTCCGCGGTGTCCCCTCGCCCGTGAAGCATCCGGAGAAGGTGGACATGATAATCTTCCGCGAGAACACCGAGGATATTTACGCCGGGATCGAGTACGCCGCCGGCACGCCGGAAGCGAAGAAGGTGCTCGATCTGCTCGCGCAGGAGTTTCCGAAGCAGTTCGATAAAATCCGATTCGGGACCGAAGCAAAGGCGCGCGACTTCTGGGCGGCGGTCGGCGCGAAAGATTTTCCGAGCGACGTGCGCGTGGGCGTCGGGATCAAACCAGTCAGCTATTCCGGGAGCGTGCGGTTGATCCATAGCGCGATCAGCTACGCGGTTCAGAACAAGCGCAAGTCGGTCACGATCGTGCACAAGGGTAACATCATGAAGTTCACGGAAGGCGCCTTCCGCGACTGGGGTTACGAAACCGCGAAGCAGTTCTTCGGCGCGGAAGAAATCGACGGCGGACCGTGGTGCAAAATTCCGGCAGGGAAACCGGGCGCGGGCATTGTAATCAAAGATGCAATCGCCGACATCACGCTCCAGCAGGTGCTGACGCGGCCCGAAGATTTCGATATCATCGCGACTTTGAACCTAAACGGCGATTACCTGAGCGACGCGCTCGCCGCGCAGGTGGGAGGGATTGGAATCGCACCGGGCGGGAACATTAACTACATCACGGGCCACGCCGTCTTCGAAGCGACGCACGGCACTGCTCCGAAATACGCCAACCAGGACAAGGTGAATCCGGGCTCACTGATTCTCTCGGGCGAGATGATGTTCCGCTATATGGGCTGGACGGAAGTGGCCGATCTGATTGTCAAAGGTCTGAATGGCGCGATCGCGAGCAAGCGTGTCACCTACGATTTCGCGCGGCTCATGGAAGGCGCGACCGAAATCAAGTGCTCGGCCTTCGGTGATAATGTGATCGAGCACATGTAGCTGTTCGGGATTGCAGTGGGCGCTTGTCGCGTAGCCGATCGCTTGCCAGCGTCGTCGCCGGTGCATACGATCGCGGGCGCGTGAACAGATCGCTCGATTTCTGCGCTGCACCTTCGTCGCTGACTTTCCGCGCGTGCCATGCGCGAGGCAGATGAGCGGCGGAGGAGTCGATCCGCGGCGCACAATAGCGGAACTGAAAGAATTGCGTGCGCTTACCGGCGATGCGAACGGCGCGCAGCGCGTGGCGTTCACGCCGAAGTGGGCTGAAGCGCGCGCCTGGCTGCGTGGCAAACTCGAAGCGCTGCCGCTCGAGATGCACAACGACGAAGCCGGCAACTTCTGGGCGACTTTGCGCGGTGTCTCGGAGCGAGCGCTGCTCATTGGCGGGCACATCGACTCGGTGCCGAACGGCGGCTGGCTCGACGGTTGTTTGAACACACTCGCGGGAGTCGAGATTCTACGCCGCATCGCCGCGGAGTATGGCGGCAAACCTCCCGTCACCGTTCGCCTGGTCGATTGGGCGGATGAAGAAGGCGCGCGCTTTGGCAAAAGTCTCTTCGGATCGTCCTCCTGTTCCGGCCATCTCGACATGGCGGAAGCGCGACCGTTGAAAGACAAGGACGGCATCACTCTACCGGCGGCGCTGCACGAGCACGGCATTGATTTCGAGTCGGTGAAGCAATGCGGCCGAGAATTGCATGACGCCGCCGCTTACCTCGAACTTCATATCGAACAAGGTCCAGTGCTGCTCGATCTAGATCTGCCACTCGGGACCGTGCTCGGCACGTTTGGCGTCGAGCGCCATGCCTTCACATTCCACGGTCAGGCCGCACACTCGGGCAGCACGCCGATGAATCGCCGGCGAGATGCCTTCCTCGCCGCCGCCCGGATGAGCCCAGAGATCTATGCGATCGCGCAACGGAATGGCGGCGTTTGCACGATCGGCTCATGCACGACCGGGCCGGGCATTGTCACGAGTGTGGTGGAAGATTGCCGGATCACACTCGATCAACGGCATCTCGAAGCGGAGGCGCTGGCGCGCATGTTGGCCGGAGCGGTCGCCGCGAGTGAGCGCTTCGCGGCGGAAGGAAACGTGACCGTCGAACGGGAACGGTTGTGGCAGATCGAGCCGGTCCTTTTCGCAAAGGAGCTGATCGAATTATGCGACGAAGCGATTCGCGAAGCCTGTGGCAGAACGCACCGGCTGCCTTCCGGACCGCTGCACGACGCGGCCGAAGTGGCGCGCGCCGGAATTCCAACGGTGATGATGTTTGTGCAAAGCCTCCACGGCATCAGCCACAATAAAATCGAGGATACGAAAGAGGAACATCTCGAGCTCGCAGTACGTGCGTTTGATCGCCTGACGGAGAAGGCGATGGCGTGGATCGCGGCGAAAGGATGAAGGATCGGCCAACGCGGAATTCTGTCGAGTTTTGTTCGTTTGCCGGGTAAAATCGAACTCCACCTGCGCACAAAACATCATGCCAACTCTCGCCCACACCGTCGACGGATTGAAGCTCCCGAATCCGTTTCTCATCGCCTCGGGTCCGCCCGGAACCAATTTCAACGTCATCGCTCGCGCTTTCCGGGAAGGCTGGGGCGCGGTGATCGCAAAGACAGTGAGCCTCGATGCATCCAAAGTGGTGAATGTCGCGCCGCGTTACGCGAAGTTTTTTGCGGCGGACGGGAAGGAACCGATCGGCTGGGAGAATATCGAGTTGATCAGCGACCGTCCTTTCGAAATCTGGCTCGATGAATTCAAGAAGTGCAAAGACCAGTTTCCGGATGGTGTGCTGATCGCGTCGATCATGGAAGAGTACAATCGCGACGCGTGGTACGAAATCGTCGAGCGCTGCCAGGATGCGGGCGTCGATTCGTTCGAACTGAATTTCTCCTGTCCGCACGGATTACCGGAACGGAAAATGGGCGCCGCGATGGGCGAGAACCCGGAGATCGTCGAGGAAGTCTGCGGTTGGGTGATGGCGGCGGCGAAGAAGCCGGTCTGGGCAAAGATGACGCCGAACGTAACACGAATTCAGGAACCGAGCCGCGGCGCCCTACGGGGCGGTTGTCAGGGGGTGAGTGCGATCAATACGATTCGGAGCGTCGCGGGCGTTAACCTCGACACACTGCGGCCGGAACCGACGGTGGAAGGTTTCACGACGCCCGGCGGTTACTCTTCGAAAGCGGTGCGCCCGATCGCGCTCCGGATGGTGATGGAAATCGCCACCATGATTCGCGGCGAATTTCCGGGTCGCAGCTTGTCCGGAATCGGTGGGATCGAAAGCGGCGGCGACGCGGCGCAGTTCATCCTGCTCGGCTCGGATACGGTCCAGGTGTGCACGGGCGTGATGAAATTCGGTTACGAATCGGTCAAGCGGATGTGCGACGAGCTGCTCGCGTTCATGGAGAAACACAAGTTCGAGACGCTGGCCGACTTCAAAGGCAAGAGTCTCGACTACTTCACGACTCATGCGGAGTTGGTGCGCATGCAGACGGAGCGCAAAGCGAAAGAAAAAGCTGTCGCCGTGGAGAAGGCAGCGGCGGCGCAGAAGAAGATGGTCGCCGCCGACGGCGAATGGAGCGGCGACGACTTCGTGAAACAATCCGACGCCCTCGCGCGAGGGTAAAGCAGTGACGAGTGACAAGAGCTAAAAGAGTGATGAGTGACCAGTGACAAGTGATGAGCTAAGAGGCCATGGGTAACTCGTCACCGGTCACTGGTCACTTGTCACTTTCCCCATGCCCTGTTTTCATTGGCGGCAATTGGCGGGAAATTTCCGGCGGCGTTGCGACATCGCCGGTCTTCAATCCGTCGCGCGGCGAGACTATTGCGGAAGTGCCGATGTGCGGCGCGGAGGTCGTGAACGAAGCGGTGGAAGCAGCCGCGGCTGCTTTTCCGGCCTGGCGCGAAACGCCGCCGGTGGAACGGGCGCGCCTCTTCTTCCGCTATCGCCAGCTCTTGGAAGAAAACTTCGACCGCATCTGCCGGAGCGTTTCCCACGAGCACGGCAAAACGCTGGCGGAAGCGCGCGGCAGCCTTTATCGCGGGATCGAGAACGTCGAGTACGCGTGCGGCATTCCGACGTTGTTGATGGGCGATAACCTCGAGAATCTGGCCCGCGGCGTCGATTGCGAAACCGTGCATCAGCCGGTCGGTGTTTGCGTCGGCATCACGCCTTTCAATTTTCCAGCCATGGTGCCGCTTTGGATGTTTCCGCTCGCGCTCGCCTGCGGTAATACCTTCGTGCTCAAGCCGAGCGAGAAAGTGCCGCTGACTGTCGTGCTGATCGTGGAGCTGTTGGAGAAAGCCGGGCTGCCGAAGGGCGTTCTGAATCTGGTCCACGGCGGACGCGAGTGCGTGGACGCCCTGCTCGCTCACCCGAAGGTGAAAGCGATTTCTTTTGTCGGTTCCTCGCCGGTTGCGAAATACATTTACGAAACCGGCATTCGCCATGGCAAACGCGTGCAGGCGAACGGCGGGGCCAAGAATTACATCGTCGTGATGCCGGATGCGGACATTGCACAGACGGTGGATGCGCTTTCGACCGCGGCTTTCGGATGTGCGGGGGAACGCTGCATGGCCGGTTCCACCGCGATCACCGTCGGCGCGGCGGCGGAGCGTCTGCTGCCGTCGCTGGTCGAAACGGCACGGCGGATCAAGGTGGGACCGACGGATGGCGAGGCCCAGCCAGACATGGGTCCGGTGATCACAGCGGAACATCGAGACCGGATTTTGAAGCTGGTCGCGGGCAGCGAGAAAGAAGGCGCGCGCATCATTGCGGATGGACGCCGCGCGCGCGTCGCGGATGCGCCGAATGGATTTTACCTCGGCGCAACCATTGTCGACCAAGTGCAGGAAGAGATGACACTCGCACGCGAAGAAGTCTTCGGTCCGGTGCTGAACGTGATGCGGATGGACGATCTTGATCGCGCGATCGACCTGGCGAACAAATCGGCCTACGGCAATGGTGCGGCCATCTTCACGAATTCCGGAAAAGCGGCGCGCGAGTTCAAGCACCGCGTCAAAGCCGGAATGGTCGGGATCAACGTCGGAGTGCCGGCGACGATGGCGATGTTCCCGTTTACCGGCTGGGACGCTTCATTTTACGGCGATCTGCACATTCAAGGGAAAGAAGGCGTGCAGTTTTACACGCAACAGAAAGTCGTGAGCACGCGCTGGTTCGGCGACGGCGTGGGCGACGTCTGGAGAAATGATGGGGGAAGTGACCAGTGATCAGTGACCAGTGACCAGTGATGAGTGACACGCTTGAGACCGCGCTCTACAACCGTGCCATGAACGAAACCCAAAGTTACAAAGACCTGCTGGTTTGGCAGAAAGGGATCGCGCTCGCGAAAGCGACCTACCATCTGACCGCGGACTTCTCCGGCGAAGAAAAATTTGGGCTGATCTCGCAAATGCGGCGAGCCGCCGTTTCCATCCCATCAAACATTGCGGAAGGTCAGGCGCGCCACACGACTGGCGAGTTTATTCAGTTCATCTCGCATGCGGAAGGCTCGGTCGCAGAACTCGACACGCAGCTTGTGGTCGTCGTCGAACTCGGCTTTATCGAGCCGACGCGGATCGCGCAGGCTTCGGCTCTAATCGATGAGCTTCGCTGCATGCTGAACGGTCTGCGCCGGCGACTGACAGGCCAGAGCTGATCTGCTTCTCGTCACTCATCACTGGTCACTCGTCACTGCCTAAATGCCACTCTTAATCCAGAACGGCGCGATCGTCACCGGGACCGAACGGTTCGTGGCCGACATCTGGTGCGAAGGCGAAACGATCACGCGCATCGATCGCGATATCGCGCCGCCGGAGGGCGCCGACCTGATCGATGCGTCCGGCAAGTATGTCTTCCCGGGATTCATCGATCCGCACACGCACATCTATCTGCCGTTCATGGGCACGTTCGCGAAAGACACCTACGAGACCGCGAGCAAAGCAGCACTCGTGGGTGGAACTACGACCATCTTCGAAATGGTCTGCCCGTCACGCGAAATGGATGCCGTCGAAGGTCTGGCGATCTGGCGCGAGCAGAGCGAGGGCAAATCCGCGTGCGACTACACCTACCACATGGGCGTGACGCGCTTCGATGACAGCACGGCGGAACGGCTGCGCGAAATTGTGCGCAGCGGCGTTGCCTCTTTCAAAATCTTTCTCGCCTACAAAGGCGCGTTCGGGATCGATGACACGGAGCTCTATCGGACGCTTCAGTTCGCCCAGGAACTCGGCGTGGTCGTCACCGCGCATTGCGAGAACGAAACTCTAGTCGCGGAGCGGCAGCGCGAGTTACTCGCGGCGGGATTGACCGGTCCCGAGCAGCATCACGCCAGCCGGCCGCCGCTGGTGGAGGCCGAGGGAGTTCATCATCTCATGACCTTTGCGGAGCTGACCGGGGCGCACATCTACATCGTGCATTTGAGCTGCGCGGAAGCGTTGCGGGAAGCGCTCGCGGCCCGCGGCCGCGGCGTC
>DASYVG010000121.1:0-7230 GCA_035937255.1 Chthoniobacterales bacterium
GGGATCGGCAGAGCCGGGATTGAGCGGACTTCGGAGACGGCAGCCGCTTCCGGCTGTCTTCCGACTACCAGCCAGAAGTGACCGTGCGGACCCAGAGTGATGAGGTAGGGAGCGGCTTTAATTGCCGGGAAATAATTCTGACTGAAGACCTCCATCAGCGAACAGCCCTCAAAGCGCGACAGATCGAGCTCCGCCACTTGTGAAAACCGGGAGAGGTTAACGACCACGAGAATCGTTTCGCCTTCGTGGTGGCGTAGAAATGCGAGCACCTTTGCGTTCTCCGGATAGAGGAATTCAAGCGATCCGCGCGAGAACGCCCGGAAGTTTTTCCGCATCGCAATCACGCGCCGCATCCACCAGAGCAGCGAAGATAAGTTCTTCTGCTGATTCTCGACGTTGATCGCCTCGTAGTGGTATTCCGGATCGATCGTGATCGGCAAAAACAATTGCTGCGGATTAGCGCGGGAGAAGCCGGCATTGCGATCCGCGCTCCATTGCATCGGCGTACGGCAGCCATTGCGATCGCCCAGATAGACATTGTCCCCCATCCCGATCTCGTCCCCGTAGTAAATGACCGGCGTTCCTGGCATCGAGAAGAGCAGGATATTGAGCAGCTCGATTTTCCGGCGGCTGTTGGCCAGAAGAGGCGCGAGCCGGCGGCGAATGCCAAGATTGATTCGCGCGACCGGATCATTCGCGTAGAAGCGCCACATGTAATCGCGCTCTTCGTCGGTCACCATTTCGAGCGTCAGCTCGTCGTGATTGCGCAGGAACATGGCCCATTGACAATTCTCCGGAATGGCCGGCGTCTGATCGAGAATGTCGATGATCGGAAACCGATCTTCCATTTGCAGGGACATGAACATCCGCGGCATGAGCGGGAAGTGAAAATTCATGTGCGATTCGTCGCCCGCGCCAAAGTAGGCGGCGGCGTCTTCCGGCCACTGATTTGCTTCCGCCAGAAGCATCCGATCACGGAACTTCGCGTCGACGTGCGCGCGCAGCTTCTTCAGATATCTGTGCGTTTCAGGGAGATTCTCGCAGTTGGTTCCATTCCGCTCATAAAGATACGGAACGGCATCGAGTCGCAGCCCATCCACTCCCATTTCGAGCCAGTAGTCGCAGACATGCTCGACGAGCTCGTGCACGGCAGGATTGTCGAAATTGAGGTCGGGCTGATGCGCGTAAAAGCGATGCCAGTAGTAGGCTTTGGCAACCGGGTCCCACGACCAGTTCGAGGTTTCGAAATCTTTGAAAATTATGCGCGCGTCCTGATATTTCTCCGGCGTTTCGCTCCAGACATACATCTCGCGCTCCGCTGAACCGGGCGGGCTGCGGCGTGATTTTTGGAACCACGGATTCTGATCCGATGAATGATTGATGACTAACTCGGTGATGACGCGGAGGCCACGCTCATGCGCGGCCGCTAACAATGCCTTGAAGTCTTCCAGCGTGCCGTAGTTCCGATTGACGTCGTAGTAATCCGCAATGTCATAGCCGTCATCACGCAACGGCGAAGGATAGAACGGCAGGAGCCAGATCGCGGTCACGCCGAGTTCCTGCAGGTATCCGAGCTTCTCGATCAGCCCGCGAAAATCCCCTATCCCATCGCCAGTGCTGTCGTGAAATGTCTTCACGTGCAGCTCGTAGATGACGGCATCCTTGAACCAGAGCGGATCACTTTGCGCCTCGTTCGCCACTTCGGACATAAGCTAAACCTTTGGCGCACATTGGCCGCGCGCGCAATTGGAGGTGGCAAAATGCGCGGCCTTACTGCTGCTGCAGCGCGGCGGTTGTCTCGTTTCTCACGCGCTCGGAATCGCCGGCGCGGGCGACAATTTGCGCAAACGAATAATGTTCGTCGTCCACCAGATGCTGAACCATTTTGCGCCAGACGAAATAGTGAAAGGCCGGCGAGGGATCGGATTGGCTAGAGCGAATGAGCCGCAACCCTTCAGTCTCCGGAAAGCTGCTCTGCTGCGCGATGTAGTCACAGTATCCTTCAGCGATCCCACGCGGGCAGGAAGAACGCGCGCTTCAACCCGAGCGCATGGCGGACGAGGCTGGGTCATCTCGTGCGCGATGACGGATGAGAGCGTTCTGCGATTGTAACGCGAAGCTGAGCTGCGCGAAATATTTCGCGTGATATCCGTGTCCGCGAGAAAGATGTTCTCCGTCACGGGCACGGAGATCGCGAATGCTTTCGGGCTGACCGGCGCGAATAGGCGGAAGAGAGCGCGGTTGTCGCATAGAAATACGCGCGGTTTGCCGTTGGGGAGGTGCAGCTCGCTCCGTTCTGTCAGATGAAGAGCTTCCGAGACGCGATCACTCGCGCTCGGCGGCAGCTCGTGTCGCGAGAATACCGTAATTCCATCGGTCACCGCTTGGTGGCGAAGACGATCTGCGGGAAAGTCTGGAGGACGAGATACAGAACGGCGATCGCCGATATCGCTCGTTCGACGCGCCGACGCCATTCCCGGCGATCGTTCTCGGTCTTTTTCAAAGCGGGTCGCTCGTTTTGGATTTCGGGCGGATCGCCTCGTCAGAGCATTGTTGCGAAGTCCCCGCTCGCGTCCGGCAACTCGGCGCCGCCGCGCCCGCTCTATTTTGCCGGCATCAGCATCGAATGGCTGGCGATACATTGCCATTTCCCGCGCCGCTCCATCCACGTGTCGGTGAACCGATAGCGGTGTTCGAAGGCACGACCTTCCGGTGTTTTGCCGACTTCCTTTGTGATTCCGGTGACGACAGCCACATGCGCGCCGAATCCCCTCACGGACATGTGTCCGGCCACGGCGGAGTCATACGTATTCTTGTCCTTTTTTGCTTCTCGCAGCACGGTCGACTTGTTGCCGACGTTACCGGTCGATCCGGTACCGACAAAATCGTCTGCCACGAGTTCATCGACCACGGCCGTGTTGTGCCGGACGAGCGAATTTTCCCAGCGACTCTCCAATTCGCGAATTCTTGCACGAATCCCGGAATACTCCCCAGGTCCATCCTCCTCTGTGAGGCGTACTGCAGTCGGTTCTGGCTTCGACGCAACTTTCGCGGGCTTCTTGGTCTCATCCGGCGTCGAAGGTTTCGGCCGCGCCGTGGCAGAAGCGAGCGGCGTTGTTTTCGGCGTCGGAGCAGGTGACGATGTTTCGTCGCCCGTTTCTGAAATTTCCTCAGCTACAGGCTTCGTTGATGGCTCGGGAGTCGCGCTTGCTTCTGGAGACGGCGTTCGTCCGCGGAACGGAGCGGAAGCAGCGTCCTGCGCTCGCGTGCCAAGCAACCCGGCTGCGAGTATGGTGGCGGCGGCGGCGGCGATTTTATTTATTCGATTCATGGGATCTCAATCGGGAAACGCGCAGGATGCTAGCGACGGCATGACAGCGGGGTCAACCGTTATTGGTTGGACCGGGCCCGCGAAAGCGGAATTGCGCGCTCCGCGACGAATCCGGTGGACGCGGCGCGAGGCCGGCACTAAAACTTCGTCGGTCATGGCACAACCGCACCTTCACGGCACCGACCCGATCGCTCCAGGCGCTTCGGAATCATAGGCGGCCCGCGAGTTTTAATCGCTTAATGGAATCAAATAATCACATCGGCGGACAAGCAGAGAACGGCGCTCGCACGAAACGGCCTCCGGCCACCGCTCCTGACCTGGAGCCCGGAGCTCTTTCGGATCTCGATCTGATGCTGCAGATTCAAGCCGAGAATCCTGAAGCTCTTTCGCAATTGTACGATCGTTACAATGGGATCCTCAAAGCGTTGATCCTGCGCGTGATCCACAACGAAGCCGAAGCGGACGATTTGTTGCAGGAAATCTTCATGGAGATCTGGAACCAAGCGAAGAATTTCTCCGCTCAAAAGGGGAAACCATTGGGCTGGATGGTGACGCTGGCGCGCCGTCGCGCCATCGACGGCTTGCGCAAGAAACAAGCCTACGCGCGGGCGGAAGAGCGCCTGCAGAATGAGACGGAGCAACAACCCGATGCGTGGGTGCACAACGCCACCGCAGAAGAAATTACCTTCGCCGATACGCGGGTGCTCGTGCGCCGGGTCATAAACACGCTTCCTCCAGCGCAGCAACAGGCGATCAATCTTGCATTTTTTCGGGGCATGAGTCAGCGCGAAATCGCCGCAAATACGAATACACCCTTGGGAACCGTCAAGACGCGTCTCGAGTTGGGGCTCAAAAAAATCTACGACGGACTAAAAGAGTTAAGAGATGAGCTTTGAAGAATTCCAGAATCGCGCCCGCCTTTACGTGATCGGCGCGCTGGAACCGGACGAGACTGAAGCCTTCGAAGAGGCCCGTCGCAGCTACGCTCAGAGGGCCGAAGATTTCATCGCCCAATGCTACGGTCTGCACGAAGCGTTTGCGCTCAGTTTGCGTCCGGAGAAAACATCGGATGCGCTCAAGGCGCGGCTAATGTCGATGGTGCGGGAGCAAAAGGAGCGCTAGGTGGCGGGGAAGCATCCTAGACGCAATCGACTTCGCGCAGGATCCACTCCTGGAGAAAGCCGTAGAAGTTCACTTGGAACAGACTGAGGTCGCGCCGTGAACCGATGGGCGAACGGTAGTGATCGGAAAGTTCGCTCTCGGTGAAGTCGAATTTCGCTGCAATCGCAAGCCGCGCCTGATTCAGCGCATTCAACCAGGCCTCCGCGTTGCGCGTGGGAATGCGCAGAGTGCAGTTCGCAAATGGCTTCTCGTTGCTCGCCAATTGCTCGAGATCAGCCACCACGATGTCGGTGGCGTGCCCAAAAAGGCGGCGCAGTTCCGGCTGCACGTAGACCTTCCACTCGGCACAGAGTTCCTTTTCGGTCGCAGCCGCGGGCTCGCTGAACAAACGTCGCTCCGCCGAATCAACACCCTCCGCCTTGGTGCTCGCGGGGATTTGCCGAAGCAGCTCAGCCAGAAATGGATCAAGGTCGAGGAGCTCGATACAATCCCCGTCACGGCGCATCTCCATACAATCAAACCGTGCGCTCGAGTGTCGCCAGGAGCAGATAGCCGTGAAGCTGCTGGACATAGAGCTCAGCGCGTTCGCGCACGCCCGTCCAGAGAATCGAGCGACCCTTTTGATGCACCTCCATCATGTGTATTTCAGCCTGGGCGCGCGGCAATCCGAAAACTTTTTGAAAAACCATCGTGACGTATGTCATCAGATTGACGGGATCATTGTGCACCACGACTTGCCAGGGCAGATCGACCTTCTCGGCCGCTTTCGTCTCGACCTCGATGACAGGATTACCGACGCTGGATCCGCACACCTCCGCCCCTGCGCTCGCTGATTCGTTAGGCAGTGCCGCTGCCAGGCTGCTCCGTGGCTGAACCGTCATGAGAGAGACGCTAACATAGGAGCAAGGCAGTTCAACGAGTTGGCGCGCTCAGACAGGAGGTTGGCGGCAGCTTCAGTGCGACTTCGAAAGTGTGACGAGGATCCGCGTCTGAGCTTTTTCCATTACCCTTGCCGGAGCGGCAGTTCGATCATCAAAGCCGTGCAAATGCAGCAAACCATGGATGAGGTAAAGGCGAATCTCGTGGTCTGCAGAGGTATGAAACCTGGCCGCGTTCCGTCGCGCTGTCTCCGTGCTGATCACAATTTCCCCGTGCTCAAACGTGAGGACGTCGGTGGGACCGCGTACCCGCAAAAATCGCCAATGCAACTCGGCCATCCTGCGGTCCGACACCAGAACTGTAGATAACTCCTGAAAGGCCCGGAGGCCTCCCACGCGCCCGGGAATGCGGCAGCACGTCCTCAACGCCTCCTGTGCGAAAACTGCCAGCAGCGCGACGTCGATGCGCAGAGCGCGTTGTGAATTAAAGACGTGGATCAATGGAAATGGCGGAGCCGGCGAAGATCGGAGTCGGTTCATCTTTTCGTGCTCAGGCGGGTTTAAGGTCGTCCAGCTTTTCGGTCGGACGTCTCGCCTGATCGAGCTGCTTCAGTTTATCGTAGAGTTCCTGCAACCGGGGCGTAGGCGAGCCGGCGGATTTTGCCTGCCGGAGAGGCTCGCCCCAGATTGCTTCAATCTCGAGCGGCCGCCCCGCTTCGTAGTCGATCAGGGTTGACGGTTTGTATGCGCCCATCGATGCGGTCCGCTTCATCTGGTCGAGCGCCACGGCCGTAGGCAAATGGAAGCCGCACTTGTTAGCGGCCGCGATTACTTCGTCCATCAATTCCAGCGTTGTGAGCCGCAGTCGGTCATCGGCCAGAATCGCAGCCGTATCGAGCCCGCCCGCCGCCACGGACAACCCATTGAACGGAATGTTCCAAACGAGCTTGCGCCAGCGTTCCAGCGCGACATTCTCCACGACGCTACACACCACACCGGAGCGTTTGAATTCCCAAGCCACGTCATGTGTTCGCGGCAGCGGATAACCGCTGTGTTCTCCGATCGAAACGTGGCCATGATCATAGTATTCGATCAATCCGCGGGAAGCCCGATTGAGGCAGACGAAGCAGAGTCCACCCAGCACGCGGCGCGCCCCAAAATTTTCGGCCAGGAAACGTTCGTTCCCCAAACCGTTCTGGAGAGTGAGCAGCATCGTTTGCTCATGCAATAGAGGCGGCAGCAGATCGAGAAGATCAGCGTTCGAAGTCGCCTTTACCGCGACGATGACAAGGTCGCACACGCCAATCTCGTCCGTGGTAGTGTGCGCATTCAGCCTGGCGAGGCGGAAATTCTCCTGCTTTCCGCGGACCCGCAGACCGAAGCGTCGAATCTCGCGCATATCACCGCGCATGAGGAAGTGCACATCGCGGCCGTGATACGCCAGCTTCGCGCCGTAATACCCGCCGATCGCGCCGGCCCCAACGACCGCGATCCGATAATTCGGCAATGAATGCTTCGCCCTCACGCAGGCGGTCGCTGCTCCGCCTGGAAGTTTCTCGTGATCAGACGCGCGCCTTTATTGAAGGTGAAATAGGCCCAGGCCCATTGCAGCAGCACCGCGACGCGGTTGCGGAAGCCAACGAGAAAGACCACATGCACGAAAAGCCATGCGAGCCAGGCGGCCAAGCCGCTGACGTGCACGAACTTGAGATCCGCGACCGCTTTATTCCGTCCGATCGTCGCCATGCTGCCCTTGTCCCAATACCAAAAGCGCTCTGGCTTTCGTCCCTCCAGCATCGCGAGGACATTTTTCGCTGCATGCCGGCCCTGCTGGATTGCGACCGGCGAAACACCCGGCAGCGGCTCGCCGGTCTGATGGGGGAAATTCGCTAGGTCACC
>DASYVG010000122.1:0-2668 GCA_035937255.1 Chthoniobacterales bacterium
AGATTCTCGTCTACGAGCCAACTGCCGCGACGAAGCGATAATCTTTCGGGTTATCGCGGTACGGATATCGGCTCCGCGATCGACTCGACTCCGCCGAATTCATAGGAGATCAGCGCACAACGCGGAGATGAGGCGTCGCGCGCAGAGGCCGCCGATCGAAAGTTCTCGCTTCGCGGTTCATGAATTTGCAAGAGAAGGTATTGGGGCTACCGGATCACCAGACGGCCCGATTGATGACCGAAGAATTCGCGAAGTTGAACGAAACTGGCGGCGCTCGTGGCCTGCCACGGGGTGGTGGTTAGACGCTCGGTCTGAATTTTAATAGACTTGCTCCGTCCCGCCTGCCGGCCTTTGCGGGAGTGGCAACCCCGCCGCGCGGGACATGTTACATTCGGCCGGTAACACTCAGGCGCGGCGGCGGTTCCGAATTAAGAAGGATGGCGGAAACGGTGGAACAGGTCGCGCGGCAAAAAGAGGTCCGCGAAGCGCTCGAGCAGACGACCGGAAAACCGCCGGTCAAAGCGGAGGCGAAAGACAAATTCTGGTTTGTCACACACGCGCTCTTGCTGGCCGGCTGCGCGGTCCTCGCTTATGTCGTGGGGCTCAAGCTGGTCCCTCTGCCGACTGCGTACCTGGAGCCGACACAACGCGCGATCCGCGGCGCCGCGATGATCATCATCGTTCTCGCGATCGCGAAAGCGGTCTCCGTGTATGCGATCGGACGAGTTAGCGATGCCGCGACGCGTTTCACCTTGCGGCGGATCGAGCGTCTCATCGCCGCGCTCGTGATCGCCCTAATCGCGATCTCGATCGTATTCGTGAATTGGTACACCGCGCTGATTTCGGTCGGGGTCTTCTCGGTCGTCGTTGGGCTATCGGTGCAGATGCCGATGACGAGCTTCATCGGGTGGCTCTACATTCTGGTGCGGCGGCCGTACCGGGTCGGCGACCGCATCCAGATTGGCGACGCGACCGGCGATGTCATCGATCTCGGTTATATCGACACCACCTTGTGGGAATTCGGCGGCAAATATCTTTCCACCGATCACCCGAGCGGCCGGATCATTAAATTCCCGAACTCGAAGGTGCTCAACTCCGTCATCTATAACTACTCGTGGCCGCTTTTCCCTTACATCTGGAATGAGATTAAGTTCAATGTCGGCTACGGGAGCGATCTGGAATTTGTTGCGAACACGATGCAGCGGATCGCAGAAGAAGAGCTGGGTGAAGCGATGATCGAACGTGTCGGCGTTTACCGCAAACTGCTCGCGAAAACACCAGTGGATGAACTGGAAGTGCAAGAGCGTCCGCGCGTTATCTTCCGGGTGAGTGAAAACACCTGGCTGGAGGCCATCGTGCGTTATATCGTCCCGCCGCGCGAAGCAGGCTCAGTCAAGACGCGTCTGATCAAAAAACTGCTCGCTGCGCTCAATGCCGCTCCTGATCGCGTGATGTTCCCGAGCGGCGCGAATCGATGACGGAAGCGAGGAATTGACACGGAACGCACCGACGCTAGCGCGGTTCGCAGGGCGTTCGGCCTTCGGGGCGCGCGTGTCCGGTCTTGTTGCGAAATCAGAGACAGCAGGCGCACCGCCCGCAGCTCAGAACGCGTTTATCAATGTTGCGACGTCGCCGCCGATCTGTCGCGCCGTTCTTGTGAAAAGTTCGCCATAACCGCCACCAAACATTCCGAAACCCGACCGCCTCTCCTGCGTGAATCGCACCAGCGTCTTTTCCGTGCGGCCGTCGATGATTTCTCCGATTATCGCAATCTTCACGGCACCCGCACCGAAACCGCCCCAGTAACGGGCCGCCTGTGAGCCAGGGTCTACTTTTGTTAAGCGCGCACGAATAACTAGCGTGTTGCCTCCTACGGTGGCTCCGGTTCTTCGCCGTAATTTCTTCACCAAACCGTCGATGAAAGCCGGCTTGATCAGCCGCAGCGCGGACTGAACGGCCTCGTAGGTATTGTCTTTAGGATTCGGCAAGCTCACGCCGGAAGTGTCAAAGGACTCGACCGAAATATTCGTGTAGCCAACTGCGCGGAAGGGCTGAACAATTGTAACCTCGTCGATGTCACCATTCCAATCGCGATAGGTCCCGGTCGCCGTCGTCGCATTCGACCCAGCGCTCGTGCGGCTCGGCAATGCGAAAGCAGCGACGAGGAAAGCAAGAAAAGCGAGCATTCCATTACGCATAGACGCGATATTCGTCTTCGGCAGCGTGTTCGACAAGCCGATAGAACGCATCGTTGGCTAACCGAAGCGGTTCGACGCCGATTCTAATTGGCAGCCGCTGCCGCTCGGGTCGCACAGGGGCTACAGTGCCGAGGAGCTGCGTGGTTGCGAGACTCGTCGCGCAGAGCCGCGCCTACATGAGGAACTTTGGACGAAACGGACGTCGGAATTCGGGCGTGCGAAAGGCGAACTGCGGAAGACCGGTCAACATAACCACATCACCCGCGCATCGTGGCGAGCAGCGGCGATTCTCTTTCGGAGCAACTGCCATGGAACAAGATCGCGTCAGAGAGCATTCATCGACCGAACTGACCGCACGGATTGATCGCGCCACGCAACGGCGCGTTCTGCGAGCGGGAGGAGAAAGCAGCGCCGCTCTCACGCGCCGAATCGATGCCTTAGATCAGGAGTGGGATATGGAGCGTGTGCTG
>DASYVG010000123.1:0-3143 GCA_035937255.1 Chthoniobacterales bacterium
AATTTTTGCGCGCAAGAATTACTTCTATCCCGACTTGCCGAAAGGCTATCAGATCAGCCAGTATGAGCTGCCGATTGTAGAGGGTGGAACTCTCGACATCGTAGTCGGCGAGCAGCAGAAGACCGTGCACCTGACGCGCGCGCATCTCGAGGAAGATGCCGGCAAGTCGCTGCACGAAGACTTCCGGGGAATGAGCGGCATCGATCTGAACCGCGCCGGCACGCCACTGCTCGAGATCGTGACTGAACCGGATATGAGCTCGGCGGAAGAAGCAGTCGAGTACGCAAAAACACTGCACGCACTGGTGCGCTGGATCGACATTTGTGACGGCAATATGCAGGAAGGATCGTTTCGCTGCGACGCCAACGTCTCAGTGCGTCGTCCGAGTGAGGCGCTGGGCATACGATGCGAGATTAAGAATCTCAACTCTTTCCGTTTCATGGAGCAGGCAATCAAGTTCGAGGTGGGCCGCCAGATCGAGCTGATCGAGAACGGCGGGAAGGTCGTGCAGGAAACGCGGCTTTATGATCCCGACAGGAATGAGACGCGCTCGATGCGCTCGAAGGAAGACGCGATGGACTACCGTTACTTCCCTGACCCGGATTTATTGCCGCTCGTTGTTTCCGAAGAATGGATTGGCGAAGTCGCCGCAGCGCTGGCCGCGATTGGCACGCCTAAAATAAGACGTAACGAGTACGTCCAGAATTACGGCTTGACCGATTATGATGCATGGCTGCTGGTGCAATCCCGCGAGACCTCTGACTACTTCGACCAGCTGATAGCTCGCCTTGGCAGAGGCGAAGCCAAGCTCTGCGCCAACTGGGTCGCGGGGGGGCTTGCCGGAGCGCTTAGACACGAAGGAATGGAGATTGCGCAGTCGCGAATATCAAGTAGCGAACTTGCTGAGTTGCTTGCCCGCGTTTGCGACGGCACGCTTTCGGGAAAAATGGCCAAAGAGGTCTTCGACGCAATGTGGGCGGGCGAGGGTAGTGCGGACGCAATCATTGCTGCAAAGGGTCTGAAGCAAATATCGGACAGCAGCGAAATCGAGAAAATCGTCGATCAGATAATTGCCGCGAACGCGCAGCAAGTCGCCGCTTACCGCAGCGGCAAGGCAAAGGCGTTCAACTCGCTCATTGGAGAGGTGATGAAGGCAACCAAAGGCAAGGCTAATCCCGCTCAGGTGAACGAAATACTGAAACGCAAACTCGCGGAATAAATCTGCGGACAACGCGCGTCAGCGCGATCGCTGCTCGCTGCCGGCAGTTTGGCCGCTGCTTTTCTGGGTGTTGCCGGTTGTTCCGCCTGTGAGCTCGGTAAAACGCCTCTTGAGTTCGTCATACTTTTGATTGAGTAGAATTATGTCCTGGCGTTTCTGCGCGATCAGTTTCTCATACTGCGCTTTCTCGCTATCGATATGCTCGATGTCTTCCTGATACGGCTGAGGGACCGGACGCTTGTCTTTCACGAATCGATTGATCCGTGATTGCGTATCGGCCCGGCGTTCGTTCATATTCTTGAGGTTGGTCTGCAGTGTCTCGATCGTGGATTCGATGAGTTGCACATCGCGGACGCGTTTGAGATCGATCTCTTTTTCCGTGGTGAACGTGTCGAGTAGCGCTTTGTCTTTGCGGCGTATCTCGTCCCGGCGTTGGTCCTCGGCCTGTTTTTTTACCTGCGCTTCGTCGTGCGCTTTGCGTTCCTCGGGCGTCATCGACTCGGTGCGGCGCGTAACCACGCCCTGCTTGTTCATCTCCTTGACCGCCGCGTCCTGATATTCGTACGGCACCTTATCGCCGCACTCGGTCTTGCCGGCCTTGTTTTTCCAGCAATACAGCTTGGCGTTCGGCGCGCTGCCTGCCGGCTGACAAAGTGCAGCAGGCGCCGCGAGCAGCAGCACCAGCGCCAACGCGATGCGCGCGTCACGCATGCGCAGCGACCCCGTACTTTTCGCGGTAATTATCCACTGCAGTGAGGTTCGAAATCATCGTGTTGTCCGTTTGCAAATAAGCGATCAGGTCATCGAGCGTTGCGATGCTGAGCGTCGGCATCCGGTATTGCTGCTCGACTTCCTGCGCCGCGGAGAGTTCGCCCGTGCCGCGCTCCATGCGGTCCAGCGCGATCACGACCCCGCATGGAATAGCGCGCGAGGCACTGATTACGTTGACCGACTGTCGCACCGAGGTACCGGCGGAAATCACATCGTCGACGATCAGGACTCGGCCCTCGAGCGGTGCGCCGATCACGCTACCGCCTTCGCCGTGGTCTTTTTCCTCCTTACGGTTGAAACTGTAGCGCACGTTGCGGCCCTCGTTCGCAAGCGCGATCGCCACCGCGGCCACCAGCGGGATACCCTTGTAAGCAGGACCGAACAGCATATCGAATTCGACCTCGGCGGCGACAATGGCTTGCGCGTAAAATTGCGCCAGTCGCTGCAGCGAGTGCCCGTCGTAAAATAGTCCGGCATCGAAAAAATATGGCGATAGGCGGCCCGCCTTCGTTTTGAACTCGCCGAAACACAGCACTTTTTGCGCGACCGCGAATTGAATGAATTCGCGACTGAAATTGGCCGACATATCGGGAACTTAGCCGAGAAAAGCTCGGAAAAGATTATGTTACGCGTAATCACTGTGAACCTCAACGGTATTCGCTCGGCGGCGGGCAAGAGCCTTTTTCCCTGGCTCGCACGCCAGAAAGCCGACATTGTCTGCGTGCAGGAACTCAAGGCGCAAGCCAAAGATATGACTGCGGATATGCTCGCGCCGTCGGGCTTTCGCGGTTACTTTCATTACGCCGAAAAAAAAGGCTACAGCGGAGTCGGCATTTATACCAGGCGCGAGCCGGATCGCGTGATTGCGGGACTCGGCATGCGCGAGTTCGACGCCGAGGGGCGCTACCTGCGCGCCGACTTCGGGAAGCTGTCCGTAGTTTCGGTCTATCTACCGTCGGGATCGAGCGGAGAACACCGCCAGCAGTCGAAGTTCCGCTTCATGGAGCAGTTTCATCCGCATCTCGCCGGACTAACCAAAGACAGCCGACAATATATCGTGTGCGGCGACTGGAACATCGCGCATAAAGAAATCGATCTTAAAAACTGGCGCGGCAATCGTAAAAATTCGGGCTTCTTGCCGGAGGAGCGGCAA
>DASYVG010000124.1:0-1678 GCA_035937255.1 Chthoniobacterales bacterium
CCCCGACCTCATCCATGCCGTAAAGATGGAACCCGACCGCGGCTTTCCGCAATCGGCGACCGGGCACGACACGTTCTGGGATTTCATTTCGCTCACCCCGGAATCCATGCACATGGTGATGTGGATCATGTCAGACCGCACCCTGCCCCGTTCGCTACGGATGATCGAAGGCTTTGGCGTGCATAGTTTCCGGCTGATTAACGACGCCGGCGAATCAACCTTCGTCAAATTCCACTGGCGTCCCAAGCTCGGGTTGCAGTCCACCATTTGGGATGAGGCCGTCAAGATTTCCGGCGCTGATCAAGACTTCCACCGCCGCGATATGTTCGAGGCCATCGCGGCAGGCAATTTCCCCGAGTGGCAATTCGCGGTTCAGCTTTTCACGCAGGAGGAAGCGGACAGATTCCCGTTCGATCATCTGGACGCGACGAAGCTGATTGCCGAAGAACTGGTGCCCTTGCAAGTGATCGGCCGCATGGTGCTGGATCGCTGGCCGAACAATTTCTTCGCTGAAACCGAACAGGTTGCTTACTGTCCTTCTCATGTCGTGCCAGGCATCGATTTCTCGAATGATCCACTGTTGCAAGGCCGTTTATTCTCTTATCTCGACACGCAGCTTTCGCGCCTGGGTTCGGCCAATTTTCACCAGATCCCGGTCAACGCGCCCAAGTGCCCGTTTGCCAATCATCAGCGCGACGGGCATATGCAGATGGCGCAACCGGCGGGCCGTGTCGCGTATGAGCCCAACTCCTTGTCTGAAAACTCGCCACGCGAAACGCCGGCCAAGGGCTTTCATAGCGCTGCGGTAACTGAAACCGGCGAGAAAGGCCGCATCCGTGCCGAGAGCTTCGCCGACCACTACAGCCAGGCGCGGCAGTTCTATCTCAGCCAAACCGCGTATGAGCAGGCGCACATCGCCTCGGCGCTGGTGTTTGAGCTTTCCAAGGTCGAACATGTGCACGTGCGTGAGGCGATAGTCGGTCACCTGCGACATATCGAAGAAGATCTCGCCAACCGGGTCGCCGCGGGTCTTGCGTTCGACAAAATGCCCGCTGCGCCGGTGGCGGCAGCGCCCGTGCAGGAGATGGAGCCCTCGCCCGCATTGCAGATCATCGGCAAGATGAAAGACACGCTCATGGGGCGCGCGATCGGCATCCTGATCGCGGATGGTTCAGACGGGGCTGTCATCAAGAAGATTAAAAAGGCAGCGACCGATGCGGATGCTACCGTGAAGATCGTCGCCCCCAAAGTGGGCGGCGCGAAGCTTGCCGATGGCTCGATGCTGGCGGCTGACGGACAACTGGCTGGTACGCCTTCTGTGCTATTCGACGCAGTCGCCGTCATCCTCTCCGACAAAGGCGCAAAGGCACTGTCGATGGAAGGCGCCGCGATCGATTTCGTGCGCGATGCTTTCGGTCATCTCAAGGCAATCGCCGTCGACAAAGGCGGCCGGGCGCTTTTGAAAATAGCGAATGTCGGACAAGACGCGGGTGTCGTGGATACCAACGACAAAGACGCATTTATTGCTGCGGCAAAGACACGCCAATGGGACCGGGAAAAGTCCGTTCGAACATTGGCATAACCGCCAGTTGCGTAGAGTTTGTTCTGCCCGGTCAAGCCGACATCAATCTGATTTCAGGGCGCGTAGCTGAACCTCAATCGACCTTGATATTGGCTT
>DASYVG010000125.1:0-6444 GCA_035937255.1 Chthoniobacterales bacterium
GCAGGTGTTTCCGCTCGCGAGCGCCGGCGCTAGTTTCCACGCGGCCATTAGGAGCGGGAAGTTCCAGGGAATGATCTGGCCTGCGACTCCGAGCGGCTCTGCGGTGCGTCCGGGAAAGGCGTATTGAAGCTTATCCGCCCAGCCGGCGTAGTAAAAAAAGTGCGCCGCCACGAGCGGCAGATCGATGTCGCGTGATTCCTTGATCGTCTTGCCGCCATCCATCGTCTCTAAAACGGCCAACTCGCGCGCTTTCTCCTGGATCAAGCGCGCAATCCGATAGAGATACTTCCCTCGTTCGCGGCCCGGCATGCGACGCCAGATTTTTTCGTAGGCGCGCCGCGCCGATTTCACCGCGAGATCGACATCGCGCGCGTCGGCCGAAGCAATCTCCGCCAGCTTTTCCTCCGTTGCGGGATTGATCGAATCGAAATAAACGTGGGAGCGCGGCGCGATGAATTTTCCGCCAACGAAAAGCTGATAGCGGGATTGCAGCTGGATATAATCGTTCGTTTCCAGTGCTGGCGCGAAGCTCCAGCGCTCGCCGAAATCCAATCGCCGCTCGCTCGCTGGGACGGCGGGGCGGCTGCCGTTGAGCGGTTTCTCGGAGCGCGCGAGAACCCGTCCGCGGTGCGCGATCTTCTTGGCCGACATAGCCTCTCTTTAGCGTCGCAGCTCGCCGGCTGCACGTGAAATCAAGTGCGCCGCGAACGCCTTCAGGCGATTCGCCACACCGCCGGAACGCGACCGGCAGCGTCAATCAATTCTATTTACACGGTTCCGGCTTTTCGACGGCACTCATGAGTTTCTCCAACCGCGTTTGCAAGGTCTCAGCTCGTTTCGCAGAGTTTATCCAGGCGGCGTAATCTTTGCGCTTCGTGTAGCTTAGTTTTTCGAAGGCCTTCTTCGCCTGACGGTTCTTTCCGAACGCCCGCTTCAATATCGCCGGCACTACGACTTCCCGCGGTTCATCGTCGCGCTCGATCTCAAACCGTGCCGTGTCGCCCGGTTTTACCTGCGCGCCTGCTTGCATCGTCTTATTCACGCAGAGCAGGTGCCTGCCGTCCATCGGTGCGAAAGAGCTGCGAAACGCCAAGTCATTAATCGTCCCACGCACCGGCAGGCGCCCTTTTGTTCGGAACATCCCCTCCACGTCGACCGGCGCCGCCAGAAAACACCATGCGCCTTTCGGCCCGGTCGGTTCGAGATAGCCGTCAAACTTCAGTGTCCTCCGATTCGGCGTTTTCTGTTTCCGTTTTGTTGCGCTGCCCATGGCGGAACCTCAAGGCAGCGAAAAGTAATCTTCGCCTTGGTAATTGCCTTCCACGGTCTTCACGATTTGCCGCAACACGTCGTTCACCAGAGTGCTCGCTCCGAAGCGGAACAGGTCCGGCGTCAGCCAGTCGTCGCCCAACGTTTCCTTCACCATGACCAAATAAGCGAGCGCCTGCTTCGCGGTGCGAATTCCGCCGGCCGGCTTCATTCCGATTCGAACCCCGGTCTCGTAGAAGTGATCGCGGATCGCTTCCAACATCACGAGCGTCACCGGCATCGTCGCCGCCGGTGAGATCTTGCCGGTCGAAGTCTTGATGAAATCGGCGCCCGCCCGCATCGCAAGCTCGCTCGCCTGGCGAACATTGTCGTAAGTTTGCAGCTCACCAGTCTCCAGAATCACCTTTAAGTGAGCGGCGCCGCACGCCTCTTTCGTCGCTGCAATTTCATCGGAGACGCGATCGTGCTGACCCGCCAGAAACATTCCCCGATCGATCACCATATCGATCTCGTTAGCACCGTCATTTGCAGCGCTCTTCACCTCCTGCAACTTCAATCGCAGCGGCATCAGCCCGGTCGGAAAAGCCGTCGCAACCGATGCCACCTTCACTCCCGAATCGCCCAGGAATTTCTTCGCCACTCGGACAAGGTTCGGATAGACGCACACCGCGGCGCAGGGGGGCACTTCGTAACGCGGATCGAGTGGCTGCATGGCCTTTCGGCAGACGAACGCAATCTTTCCGGGCGTATCCTTTCCTTCGAGCGTCGTCAGATCCATCATCGAGATGGCGAGTTTCAAGCCCGAGATTTTCGCGGACGTTTTGATGCTCCGTTTCGCAAAGGCGGCCGCCCGTTCTTCCACCATCACCTGATCGATGACCGCCGATTGCCCCTGCCTTTCGTCCGCGGTCGCCAGGCGCGCAGGCGGTGCGAGCGTTTTCATGATTCGCTGTTCGGGTGCCGCAGCCATTCTTCACGCGTGCGGGCGATCAAAGGCGTCAGCCGGCGGAATGAATGGATCACGTATCCGAGATATACAATGAGCCCGAGCGTTTCGCACGCAATCAGAGCGAGGTGACCGTCCCGTGCGATGAATAAATCCGGTCGCGCGTGGATCGCCCAGACACAGCCCAGGTTGTAAACGAGGATGATTGGAATAATCGGCCAGAGATTGAGCCGCTGATCGCCTGTGACCATGGCGTAGAGGGCGCGACCGGCCGTTTCCGCATGGTCCTCGCTTCGGTTTCGGATCATGCGCAGATCGTAAAGGAACAAACCCCACACCAACCCGGCGAAAATTGCGAGCAGCGCAAACCAGTCGCCTGGACTCGTCAAGCGCGTGAAAGCGAGTGCCTCGACCAGGACGCAAGCGATATAGAAGAAATTGTGTCCGAATTCGAGCGGCCAACGAATGACGGTGAGCGTGTGAATAATCGAGCGCGCCCAAAACAGTAAAATGATGAGCAGCCCGCAGAACACGTATGGCCAGGCCGTAAACTGGCGCGCGGCCAGAACAACACGCGCGTTATCGGTTAAGAAATAAAGCGCGACCCCTTGGATGATGCTGCTCAGCGTGAGCTCGATGTTCACGACGAGCCCGTCGAGTTCGTGACGGCTGCGAGTCGGCGCGTTCACCGCGCGAGTCGTAATCGTATGGGCCGAACGGTGTCAAGAACGCCAGGCCAATCAGGCGCGGCGCCGCCAGCCGTCAATCTTTTCGCCGGTCCGTAGACGGAGGCGACCACGAGCTTTCGGGGCTTTTTTCTACCGTGCGAGGACGACGTCTTTTTTCGTCCAATCGTGCACTTGCTCGCAGTGCGGGCAGCTCATCTTATGCGCCTTTAGCTTTGTCTCAGTCCAGGCGTCTTCTTCAACGGTTTGCCCGGTGGGCGTCAATTTTGCGGTCGAGGGGCATCGCACTAGGATTCGTTTGATCATCGGGGTCTCCTGTTACTGGGCGGTTCTTTTGAAAGGGATTATTGAAAGGGGATTTAGCCAAGCCGGTAAACGATGCGCGCTTTATCGACATCGTAAGGCGACATCTGCAGCTTCACCCGATCACCGGTGGTAAGCCGAATGAAACGCTTGCGCATTTTTCCGGAAATATGAGCAAGCACCGTGTGTTCGTTCGCGAGTTGCACGCGGAACATGGTGCCGGCCAGCACGGAAGTGATTTTTCCTTCCAGCTCGATTGCTTTTTGAGTTGAGGGCATCTGGATTTGCTGCCGGCACTCCTATTACAGAGCACCGGCGAGCGAGAAACATCTAGCGGCGCGAACCAGCGAACTGGCGCGGACGATCTTCGCGCGGACGCGCTTCGTTGACCGTCAAGGTGCGACCTTGCACCTCTTTGCCGTTGAGGGCAGCGATCGCGGCATTGCCTTCTTCCGCGTTCCCCATGGTGACAAACGCAAAACCGCGCGAGCGGCCCGTGGTGCGATCCATCATCAAGGCGACGTCGGTGACTTTTCCATGTTTTTCGAAAAGATCCTGTAGATCGTTTTCAGTGGTCTCAAAGGAGAGATTTCCTATGTACAATTTCATTCTGAATTTTGGAGCTATTCTGCCAGCTACAGAGCCGTTCCCGCGAATCGGGTTTCAAATCACCAATGAGCAAACTCACCTGACGATCTACCACGCAACGAACAAACAGGTCGTCCAATAAGCGGGCAGTATCGTTCAGTTTAGCGGAAACACAACCGCGCATGCGTGCGAAACCGGCGCGGCGGCTGAAGTGCGGCAAAACTGTCTGACTCGCGGGGCAAATTCGCGTGCCTGGAGGGATTCGAACCCCCAACCTGCTGATCCGAAGTCAGCTGCTCTATCCGGTTGAGCTACAGACACGTTTCGCAAGAGCTAATAGAACGATACTTTTTCCGGGAGCAAAATTTTCTATCTATTGCGCGTCGCGACACTTCGAAACCGCGCGGTTCAAGAGTCTCTCTGGGCTTGGCAGATTTCTCGCCGCGATCGGACGAAAGTTAGGTAGCAGCAGAAGAATCTTGCCGCCGCTGCGGGCGGCTGCATCGTCCATCCACCGGAACACGCTGTCCCACGCTCGTGTGCAGATTGCGCTCGCGTTTTTCCACGCTGGCAATTAGTTACGTCACCTCACTTCCCAATTCTCCGACCATGAAAAACATCGCTTTTCTGTCCACCGCCGTAGTCTCGCTTTCCTTCGTCGCCGTGACGGCGTGGGGCCAGACTGATTTAAACCTGCCGGATCGCAGCCAGGCCGCGGTCGTGAAACAACGTGTCGGAGTCACCGACATCACGATCACCTACCACCGACCGGTGGTGAACGGGCGCAAAATCTGGGGCGGGCTCGTTCCGCTCGGCCAGGTGTGGCGCGCAGGCGCTAACGAAAACACCACGATCGAAGTGACCGATCCCGTTGCGGTCGAGGGGCAATCGCTGCCGAAGGGGATCTACGGTTTGCACATGATCCCGAATCCCGATTCCTGGACGATCATCTTCTCGAAGATGGCCGTAGCCTGGGGCAGCTACACTTATAGCCAGGCTGAAGACGCGCTGCGCGTGAACGTCAAGCCACACCCGATCGAGATGGAAGAAGCGCTCGAGTTCGAATTCGAAGACCTGAAACCCGATTCGGTGGCGGTGACGATGAAATGGGAAAAGCTTGCCGTGCCGTTTCGCATTTCGGTCAAGGATGAGGAAACGACCATCCCGGGGATCCGCAATCAAATGCGCGGGCGCGCTCAATATTCCTGGGGCCCGCTCAATGAAGCGGCGCAGTATTGCCTGACGAAAAAGATCGATCTCGAAGATGGGCTGAAGTGGGCGGATCAGTCGATCCAAAACGAGGAGCGATTCGAAAACCTCAGTACCAAAGCCGACCTGCTGAAGACGATGAACCGCCCGGACGAGGCGAAGACGGTCTGGAACCACGCGCTCGAGATCTCCAGTCCGATCCAACTCTATTCCTACGGTCGTCAGCTGCAGGGACAAAAGCGCGATTCTGAAGCGATGGAGATTTTCCAGGCGGTCGCGAAACGCTTCGGACAAAATGTTTTTGGCCATTTGTCACAGGCTCGAATCAAATCTGCGTCGGGCGATTTTGCAGGCGCGGCGGACGAGGTTAAGCAGGGCCAGGCGGTCGCGATTTCCGACCAGCAAAAGAAAATGCTGGATGCGCTGCTGCAAAAACTGAACGCGAAGCAGGACATCAATAAATAAAGCGCGCATTTGCCGCGAGCGTGTGACGCTGCTCAAGTCGGCGTGTGTTTGAAGCCGCTGTCGGTCGCGTGATCCGAGAGGTCTTGCGCCGTTCATCCCGGAGGCTGCGCTGCTGATGCGGTCACTGCGCTGGAGGAAACTGTTGCTGGTTCTCGCGAGCGCCGTCGTTTTGCGCAACGGCACCGCCCAGGATGCAGCGCCGCCGACGATGCCGGAGCCGATGAACGCCGCCGAAATTCAGCTCGCGCTGCAAAAGCTGAATGTGCTGGGCCGCGTTCTCTATCTGGCCGCGCATCCGGACGACGAGAACACGAACCTGATGGCGCTCTGGGCGAACGGTTCGCTCTATGACGCCGGATACCTGTCCGTGACGCGCGGAGATGGCGGACAGAATCTCATCGGTCCGGAGTTGCGCGAACGGCTCGGAGTCATTCGCACGCAAGAGTTACTCGCCGCACGCCGTCTCGATCACGCCCGCCAGTTTTTCACGCGTGCGGTCGATTTCGGTTTTTCCAAAAACGCGGACGAAACGCTGCGCATCTGGGATCGCGACAAAATTCTTGCCGATATCGTCTGGGTGATCCGCAGATTCCGACCGGACGTAGTCGTCACGCGCTTCAGCCCCGAAGACACGATGACGCACGGTCATCACACCGCCTCGGCCGTCCTTGCGCAGGAGGCGTTCAAGGCGGCCGCTGATCCGACGCGTTTTCCGGAACAGCTGGCGCTAGTGAAAGTTTGGCAACCGAAACGGCTCGTCTGGAACACGTCGCCCTTCTTTTTTCAGAACCGCAATCAACCGTTCGATCCTGCCGGTCTCGCGACTGTGGAAGCGGGCGGCTACAATCCGTTGCTCGGGAAAGCGTTCACCGAGATTGCCGCCGCCAGTCTCAGCATGCACAAAAGTCAGGGAGTCGGCAGTCCGCCCCGCCGCGGCGCGCGCAAAGAATATTTTAAACTGGTCGATGGCGCGCCGAT
>DASYVG010000126.1:0-2607 GCA_035937255.1 Chthoniobacterales bacterium
CAAATGGATCATCCGCAGCCGAGTCGGAACGACGATTTTAGTTGGGCGCTCCGGCCTTCGCCTCGAGCCGCGCCGGCGCTCTCCGCCAAGACGCTGCGGTATAATTGCTCGTAACGCGGCACGACATGCCTGGCCGTGAAATGATCCAGCGCCCGCGCCCTGCCGAGTTGTCCAATAGTGGCAGCGCGTGAGGGCTGTTCGATCAGAGAGTCAAGTCCACTCGCCATCCCAGCGATGTCCCCAAATTCATACAAACATCCGGCGTCGCCGACCACTTCAGGAATGCCGCCAATCCGAAAGGCGAGCACCGGTTTACCGGCGAAAAGCGTCTCGAGAATGCTCAACCCGAAGCTTTCGCTCTCGGACGTGTAAAGACCGGCGTCCGCGGCTTCGAGGTATTCTTCGATCCGCGAGTCGTTCTCCTTCACGATGATGCGCTCTGAAAGCCCGAATTCGTGCACGAGCTTCTCGTAGGGTGCGAACGAATCACCGGCCACGACGAGCAGCCGGATTTTTTCGCGCTGACGTGCTTCTGCGACGGCTCGCAACAAAAAGTCGATCCGCTTCGTGGGCCGCAGATTCGACATGTGCACCACGAGAAACTCATCGCCAACGCCTAGCTCCTGGCGCACTTGCGCGCGACTTTTGGTCGGAGCCCGCGGCGTGAAGAAGTTCGGAATCACGTCGATCTCGCGGTCCAGGCGGAAGATCGCTTCCGTCTGTTCTCGCAAGCTTTGCGACACGGTGGTGACCGCGTTCGAATGGATGAGCGCGAACTCGATCGCGGCGCGGTAATCAGCATGCTGTCCAAGTAACGTCGTGTCCGTGCCGTGCAGCGTTGTGACAATTTTGGGTGCGCCCTCGCCGATCATCTCTCTGGCAAGGAACGCCGCGATCGCATGCGGGACGGCGTAATGCGCGTGGAAGATGTCCAAGCGATTGACCGCGCCGATCTCGGCCATTCGGACTGCCAGCGGCAAGGTGTAATCCGGACAAGGAAACAAGCTGTGTTCGCCGACGGCGACCTCGTGGAAGTGAATCCGGGGCAGCGATAGATCGAGCCGCACCGGTTTCGCGTAGCTGAAGAAATGAACTTCGTGTCCGCTCGCGGCGAGCTCCACCCCTAGCGCCGTGGCAAGAATCCCGCTTCCCCCGATCAACGGGAAACAGGTGATTCCAATCCGAAGCGGCCGCGCTTCCATCAGTCGCCAGTATACGCTTTCTCTGGATCCGCGATCTCGACGCGGGGCACAAAGGTCACGTCCGGCGCATCGGCTTCATTCAGATACTGGCGCTCGCCCGCGCCGGCGACGTAATGCGTGCAGCCGACGACCGATTGCATCCACCGCAGACGTGTCTCACGTGTCGGGCTGATCTGCGTCGAATCGTGTTCCTCCATCGGAAGCTCGATGAAGCGATCTCCGCCTTTGTGCAGGAGCAGCTTGCCATCGCGAGATCGCGCCCGCACAACTTCGCCCTGCCACGATACGTCCACGAAGTAATCGTCGATGCGAGCGGCGCGTTTTCTGAACTCCGGATCGCTCGACCGCTCCGTCCGGATTCCTTCCAGCAAACCCATGCGTGTGTAAAGATCGCAGCAGAAGTCGGCCACATTTTCCGCGTCGATTGCTCGGAAATGATCGACCAGTTCAGGCTGCACGTAATTGGGCAGCTGCCGGGTTATATTTGCCTGCCATTCCGGTAAAACGCGCTTGGCATAGAGCGGCGAAAATTGTTTCTGCACCTTGTTCGCGAATTCAAAATTCAAAGCGTCTGCGCGCCCGGTGTGCCGCTCGGTCAGGACCGTGATCGTCTCGCGCGGATCATGGTCGCTATCGTGCAAAAAGAACACGATCTCGCCTCCGATTTCCTGCTGCAGCCGACGCGCCGTGATGATTTTGGCGTAGAGGAACCGCTTCGGAAAAAAACCGCACGGCTGTTGTCCGAAGCAGATAATCGGCTCGCCCATTTGTAGCTAGGCCGGCCGACTCTGATCGCGGAATAACGTCTGTTGCAGGAGCGCCGCAAAGACGAGAACGGCCGCGCAACCGATCACGTTATACCACAGGTAACTGATGCTGAGCGTGGCGAAGAGCAGGAAGACCAGCGCCTGCGCGCCCAGGGCCGCGAAAAAGACGGCTGATCCCCGGACGTGGCGCATGAAGAAGGCGACCAGAAATAACCCGAGAATGCTGCCGTAGAAGACAGAGCCCAGGATGTTTCCCGCCTCGATCAGATTCTCGACCAGATTTGCGAACGAGGCGACAGCGATCGCGACCAGGCCCCAGGCCGCGGTGAGAACCTGGGTCGCGACGACGTAGTGGTGATCGCTGGCCTGCCGCCTGACGAGTGGTTGGTAGAAGTCGACCGCCGTCGTGGAACCAAGCGCATTGAGGGTTGCGGCGGTCGCCGACATCGTGGCGCAGAAAATTACCGCGACGAGCAAACCAACGACGCCGTGCGGCAGGTGATGGAGCACAAAAGTAATAAAGACGTAATCCGAGTCCTTGCTTTTCGGACTGGCGCCGGCTTGCGCGAGAATTTTTCCGGTGTTGTCGCGGAGCTGTCGAGCCTGCGCGTCGAGTTGCTGGACCTGCGCGATGGCTG
>DASYVG010000127.1:0-2723 GCA_035937255.1 Chthoniobacterales bacterium
GCCGCATCGTCGGCGTACAAGCAGTGGCTGCCGAAGCCGGTGAGCTGATCCAGAGCGCGGGCCTGGCGATCCGCGCGCGCATGAGCGTCGCAAGCCTCGCCGCGGAGCTTTTTCCGTACTTGACGATGGTCGAAGGGCTCAAGCTGTGCGCGTTGTCCTTCAGCAAAGATGTCAAAGAGCTTTCTTGCTGCGCAAGCTGAATAGCGCATCCGGCATGTTGCAATCTGATTGAAATGCGAAGAGTTGGCGCTGTTATCACATTCGTTTTCATCGCCTTTGCGACAAACACGGTGCTCGCAGGCTTGATCTTCGCGAGCCTGCTCAACATCGCACTGCGAACGCGAGTTTTAGCTCACTTCTTCGCAGTCGCGGCGTCATGATGAGCGATCCCTGCCTCTAGAGCACCAAGTATCGGGCACTGGTCCAATGTTTTCTTGTCATGCGAGCACTGCTCGATCAGGTGCGAGAGTGCTTTTGACATCGCATCAAGAGCCTTAATCTTGTTTTCCAGGTGGAGCTTTTTTTCGATTGCCAACCGGTATATGTCGTCGCAGCATGATTTATCGTCACTTCGCAGTTCAAGCAATTCCCGTATCTCGGCGAGCGAGAATCCGCACTGCTGCGCGTGCTTGATGAAGCCGATTCGTCGGACGGCTTCTTCTGTATACAAGCGGTATCCGGAATCGCTTTTCTGGGCTGGGATGATCAAACCCTCGCGCTCATAAAAACGGATGCTGTCCGTACTGACTTGCGCGCGCTCTGCAATCTTGCCAATCGTAAACATAGTTTGCTCCGATCGAGACGTATTTCGGCGTTCGCTCCGCTACTTTTTGCTCTGCAATACCTCGATAGATTTGGCGAGATTTTCGCCTTTCTCTTTGACGTAGGTGACTGCCACAGTGGATCCCCGCAGGGTGGGCAGCAAGACTTTCTCCGAACCCTTCGTCATAGCAGTATCGCCTATGACCCGGATGCTCATCGAATCGGCCTTGGCGCCGGCTTTTGTGTCCAGGGTAAGGTAACCCTCGCAGCGTCGACTCGCAAAGTCGCATGCCGTAAGCTTGGTGCCAACTACATTGCCCTCTATCTTGTCGAGGGCAAGCGAAATGGAAGGCAGTGTCATAAAGGCGCTGGCGAATGCCATGATAATGGTTCGTGCAATATGTTTACGCATGAGTTGTTCTCCTTGTCGGTTCGGAAGATGGATGGTTAGACCCAGAAGTGGGGCTGCTGGTTTCAAGTTTGCCGTCACTGATGTGTATAACGCGTTCGGCGCACTGCGCCAGAATTTCGGCGTGCGTCACCACGAGCACGGTGCGCTTCATGGCCACTTCTCTGAGTAGCTCATAAATGACTTGACCGGTCTTTGAGTCGAGATTGCCTGTCGGTTCGTCGGCAAGGACAAGCGGCGGATCGTTTGCAAGCGCGCGCGCTATGGCGACGCGCTGCTGCTCGCCGCCGGAGAGCTCATGCGGCCGGTGTGTCAGGCGAGCTGCAAGACCGACTTGATCGAGCAAACTCCGAGCACGACGCCGGCGTTCGTCATGCGCGACACCGGCGAATTCCATGGGAAGCATCACGTTTTCGAGTGCGCTCAGATTGGGAATCAGATTGAAACTTTGGAAGACGAATCCAACGGTATCACGGCGAAACGCCGTGAGAGCACGCCCAGGCAGCCTATCGAGGCGCTGTGATGCAACGGTAACCTCGCCGCTAGTCGGACGGTCCATCGCACCGACGATGTGCAGCAAAGAGGACTTGCCGCTTCCGCTCGTGCCAACGATGGCTACCATACCGCGCTCGGAGACTTCGAGGTTGATACCGTCGAGCGCTGCGACGACTTGATGACCACGCGGGTAGATTTTTCTGACTTCATGCAAAGTGATCAATCGGTCGCGGATAGGGCTGTGCGAATCATTCATGTCTAATCGCCTCTATTGGGGACAACCTCATGATCTGTCGGACGCTCCAGGCGCTTCCCGCAAGCGCGGCGAATATACACGCCCCGACAAGTATGCCGAGCGTCGATATACCGAAGTGCGGTGATAGAGCAAGAGTGCCTTCCAGGGTGTTGTATTGCGCGGGCAGGAAAGGCGTGATTCCGAAACCGAAAATCAGATGGGCAAGTGGCCCGCCCCACAGCAGGAAGAGCAGTGCTCCCATCAGGGCGCCAATCGCGCATAGCAGTATCGCCTCGGTGACGAAACCTAAGGCGATACCGGAGTCGGACGCGCCCAACGCTTTAAACGTGCCGATTTCCCATGCACGTTCCCGGACCACCAGCAACATGACGAAGAAGATAACAATCATCATCAGTGCTGCAGCGAGCACAACGCCGCTATTTGACAGACGTTGCACCGCACGGGTCGCGGTCGACTGGAACTCGGCTACCGCCGTGGGTGAAACAATGTCCGCGACGTTACCCAGCATGTTTCGCAACTGCTTCTCCACTGCGGGCAGATTATCCGCGGAATCGGCGCGCACGAAGAGCCACGAAATCCCCGAAGCAATACCGTAAGCTTCACGGAAGGTGTCGAGCGGCGTGAAAAGCTGCATATCACCGAAGACATAGCCGCTTGCATACATTCCTACGATCTTGAATGTCACAGGCGGACGATCGAGTGCGAAGATCGCGGGATGGGTGCGCTTGAGATCGACTGTAAGCATGGCCTGTCCCGTCTCTATGTCTTGCGGCTTCAGACCCGCGCCCTTCGCAAAGCCCT
>DASYVG010000128.1:0-3318 GCA_035937255.1 Chthoniobacterales bacterium
GCGCGCAGATCAAATCCTTCAAGGATGTTTAGGATTTCGAGCGTGGCGATGCCCTGGCTATTCGGCGGCAATTCGAAAACGTTAAACCCGCGATAATTCGTCGACACTGGATCGACCCAGGTGCTCGTGTGTTTTTCGAAATCGACTTTGCGCAACCAGCCCCCGTTCGCCTGCATGAACGCGTCGATCTTGTCCGCGATCTCGCCTTTGTAGAAAGCGTCGCGCCCTTTTTCGCCGATCGATCTGAGCGTGCTGGCGAGCGCCGGGTTCTTGAAAATGTCGCCTTTCGCCGGCGTGCGGCCTTTGCCGTCGAGCGTGTAAGTTTGGAGGAATCCACCGGGCAAATCTTTGTAAATGCGTGGACCAAACGCCCAGTAATGAGCAATTAGCTCCGTCACAGGAAAGCCTTCCTCTGCGTACCGGATGGCCGGCACGAGATCATCACTCAGCTTGAGCTTGCCGAATTTCTTGTGCAGCTCGGTCCAGGCATCGACCGTCCCCGGCACGCTGATCGGGAGCATGCCTTGCGGCGGGATGGTCTCGCGCTGCAGCTTTGCGAGCTCGGCTTTCATTTGTTCGTAGCTCAAGCCGAGCGGCGAACGTCCGCTGCCGTTCAATCCGTAAAGTTTGTTTTCCTTGGCGCTGTAAACGATTGCGAACAGATCGCCGCCGACACCGTTCGATACCGGCTCCATCAAACCAAGTGTCGAGTTCGCCGCAATCGCCGCATCGACCGCGCTGCCGCCGCGTTTCAAAATATCCAGCCCCGCTTGCGTCGCCGCTGGCACGCTCGTGCAAACCATTCCATGTCGCGCCAGCACTTCCGAGCGCGTGGCGAAAGGTCTGCCAGTGATGCGGTCGATTTGTGCTCCAAGCGGGACGACCCAGAGTGCAATAGCAATGAACACGACCGCGCCGGTGCAAACACTCGATAAACGCATGACGGGATGATAAAGCTCCTCCCTAAAAACCCAACCGGATTTGAGCGACGGCGCGGACGACCGTGCAATCCGCCTATGCGATGGCTTTGACGACGAGGCGAAGCTTTCTTCGCACGCTCGGCGTCGTTGTGAGCGGAGCCACAGGCGTTGGTCTCTACACATGGCGCATAGAACCCCACTGGCTCGAGAGCGTATCGCGTCCGTTACCGATCGTTGGTCTGCCGTCCGCGCTGGTTGGCCGGAGGCTGGTGCAACTCAGCGACATCCACGTCGGACGACGCGTCGATGATGATTACCTCCTCGCGACGTTCGCCAAAGTCGCCGCGTTAGAACCCGATCTGGTCGTGATGACAGGCGATTTCATCAGCTACCACGACGCGATCTGGCCGCAGATGGAGCGCGTCTTTCGCTCTTTTCCGCGCGGTCGGCTTGCGACTCTTGGTATTCTCGGCAACCACGACTACGGAATTAACTGGGCGCATCCGGAAGTGGCGAATCGAGTTGCGGAGGTCAATTCGGGATCACGATCTAGCGAAATCAGTGCTACGAGCTCGGCGGTCTGCAGATTATCGGACTGGACGATTTATGGGGAGGGCGTTTCGGAGGCGCGGGGCAGATTCTGGCGGAGATCGATCACGACGGACCAAGCTGGTGCTCAGTCACAATCCTGACACGGTCGACCTGCCAGTCTGGCATGGCGTTCGAGGATGGATTCTGGCCGGTCACACTCACGGCGGGCAATGTAAACCGCCTTTCCTTCCGCCACCGCTCCTGCCGGTAGACAACCGCCGCTACACAGCCGGTGAATTTGAACTAGGGAACGATCGCAGGATGTATATCAACCGTGGAGTCGGGCATTTGTTGCCCGTGCGATTCAATGTTCGTCCGGAAGTGACGGTGCATGAACTTTGCGCGAGCTGAACGAAGAGCAGCCGGCTTTCTCCGCCGCGCCTATAACCCAGTCTCTACTCGTAGCGCAACGCTTTCACCGGATCGAGTCGCGCGGCGAAATAGGCCGGGATCAACGCCGCGAACGAGCAGATCACGAAAGCGCTGACGCAAATGATCGCGACATCGCGCGGCACCACCTCGGCCGGAATTTGCGAGAACTGATAGATCTGGCGAGGGAAGACTTCGATGTGCATGGTGTTGGCGAGCCAGTGACTGAATTCGTTCCGGAAACGAATCAACGTCATGCCGAGTCCGAGGCCCGTTAGTGTGCCGAAGACCCCGACGACCATTCCCTGGCCGAGGAAGACCCAGACGATCTGCCAGACGTTTGCGCCGATCGCTTTCATGATCCCGATCTCACGGGTCTTCTGCACCGTGACGGTGATGAGCGTGTTCATGATGCCGAAAGCCGCGACCACGACGATGAAGAAGAGGAGAAAAAACATCACCGTGCGTTCGAGTCGCACCGCCTCGAAATACTGATTGTTCATCTCGATCCACGTCTGCGCGTACTCAGGCGGTTGCAGAAATTGTTCGATCGCGGATTTCACCGCAGCCGCGCCGTAGGGATTTTCGGTGCGAACCGTGATTCCGTGGAGTGCGTCGCCAAGGCCGTAGAGTTCCTGGCCAACGTAGATCGGCACGAGAAGGAACTCGGAATCGTGCAGGTAATGACCGGTTTCGAAAATGCCGGTAACAGTCAGCTCTTTTGGAAGCACAACTTCACGGAGCTGGTCGATCGCCTGCTTCTCTTCCGCCCCGTTCTTGTTCTCGAGCTTCTTAATGTTGTCGAGGATCTGACCCAGGTTGCCTGGCGAATAGACGGTGATCTTATCGCCGACGGTTACCATCAGCTTGCGGGCCAGTTCGACGCCTACGACCGCCGAGTCCCCCTCGAGATCGAGCTTGCCTTGCTTCACAAATTTCTGCAGCGGGATCACCTTCTCTTCCTCCGCCGGATCAATGCCGCGGATCAAGGGCGCGAGCCGGCGATTCTGGTATTCGACGATCACCGGACCCTGGATAAAGGGGGCGGTCGCGACGACGCCCGGGGTATTGCGGATTTTAATTGTCAGGTCACGCCAATCGCGCAGCACGTCTTCCGTTCCGACCAGAATGTGCGCGTCGAAGTCGATCACCTTCTGGCGGAGCTCCCGATCGAATCCCGTCATGACCGAGATCACCAGGATAAGCACCGTTACGCCCAACGTGACGCCGAGAACGGAGACGAGCGTGATGATCGAAACGAACGTGCGCTTCGGCTTGAGATAGCGGAGCGCGAGGAAAAGGCTGAACGGCAGTTTCAAATCGGCGATACGTTGGCCGGAGTTTTTCCCTTTTCCAAGCCGGGCGGCTATGGAACCGCGTTGGCCTTCAGCTCTTCAAGGGTGACGAATTCCAGCGCTGACGAATGCGTGGCTTCAAG
>DASYVG010000129.1:0-3070 GCA_035937255.1 Chthoniobacterales bacterium
GCAACCGTCTCCGGATGTTCGATCACACGACCGTGGAAGACAGGCGCCGCTCCAGCCGCCTGGAACCCGAGCATCGCCGGCCGGCGCGAACACTTCCCGGCGGCGTGATATTCGGAATAGCCGGCCCAATAGGCGCTGATATTTCCGGCGTTTCCTAAAGGGAGGAGATGAGCAGCCGGCGCGTCGCCCAATTCGTCCACAACCTCGAACGCCGCCGTCTTCTGTCCGGCGATGCGATCTGGATTTATCGAGTTCACGATCGCGAAGTCTGCGCGCGCCCCCAGCTCGCGCACGATGCGCAAGGCATCATCGAAATTGCCGTCGATCGCCACAATCGTCGCACCATACGCTATCGCCTGCACCATTTTGCCGCTCGCAATCTTCCCCGCTGGCAGCACGACAGCGCAACGGATCCCGGCACGCGCCGCGTAGGCTGCGGCGGAGGCGGAGGTGTTTCCGGTGGAGGCGCAGACGACAATGCCCGCGCCGCGCTCCACGGCTTTCGACACCGCCAGTGTCATCCCGCGATCTTTGAAGGAACACGTTGGATTGAGTCCTTCGTATTTGATGAAGACCTCGCACCCGCGCCCCACTATCGCGCTCAGCCGGGGCGAATGAAGCAGCGGCGTGCTCCCCTCTCCCAACGAGATGACTGGCATCGTTTCTGGCGCCGGCAGAAAGGCGCGATACCGTTCGATCACTCCCCTGCTCCGCGCGGATCTCATTGGCAGCGAGAGTAACATGATCGCCGAGCGGCGAACAGCGGCCTAAAAGCCGTTGCAAACGGCGCGCTCCTGTCTTCCCTTACGGTCGCGCTTCTCGCCATTATCCCCTGCCCGTTTATGCCTGGATTGAGCAACAAAGACAAACTCCGCCTTCTCACGATTGTGCTGGAAAGCCGGCACGGCGATTTGCGGGAACAAAATCTCAATCGTCAGGGCAAAGGGCATTTCCACGTTTCTGGAATGGGCCACGAAGCGCTCGCCGCGATCTCGTTCGCGATGGAACCGGACGATTATATTTTCCCGTATTACCGCGACCGCGCTCTGGTCTTGGGACGAGGGGTAGCATCGCGCGAGCTCGCGCTCGACTACATGGCGAAGCGCAAAGGCCAGAGCGGCGGACGGCAAATGCCCTCGCATTACAGTTACGCCGATCGCAACATCTGGAGCGTTCCGACGCCGACCGGGGCGCAGCTTCTCCCGGCCTGTGGAGTTGCCTGGGGCATGAAGCTCGATGGGAAACCGAGTTTTGTCGTCGCGACGGTCGGCGATGCGGCCACCCGCCAGGGAGATTTCTTCGAAGCGGTTTGCTTCGCGAAAGAAAAACAGCTGCCGGTGCTGTTTGTGGTGGAAGACAACGCTTATGGCATCAGCAGCCCTACGCGAAAAATCAATCCCCTCGCCATTGGAGTACTGCAGCCTAACGACTGGCGGGAGATTGACGGCACCGACATGCAGGTGGTGCATGAAGCAGCGACGGAGGCGATCACTCGTCTCCGCAGTAGGGAAGGGCCCGTCTTTTTCTGGGTTAAAATGGAACGGCTCTCGAGTCACACCAGCTCGGACGATCAAAAACTCTACCGTAGCGCGGAGGAGCTGCAGAACCTCGAGCACGGCGATCCTCTGAAGAAATGGAAAGAGCGCCTTCTGGCCGAGAAAGTGATCACGGCGGACGAGTACGAGAAGCTCGAAAAGGAGATCAAAGAACGGATCCGGAAGGAGTTCGTTGCAGCAGAGAAGGAGGACGATCCGGCAGCGGACGAGTTGGAACTGCACGTGACCGCGGAGCTTCCAGAGCTCGACGACGAAGTGCTTCCGGCTGGGAAATATCGCATCGGCGACACGGTTAACAAAACGCTCCGACTGGGACTCCAAAGGGACGGCAACCGCATTATTTTTGGCCAAGATATCGAAGATCCGAAGGGCGGTGTATTTCGTCTGACGCAACGACTGTCGACAGAATTTCCGCAACAGGTCTTCAATTCGCCGCTCGCAGAATCGACCATTCTAGGCGTCGCATGTGGTCTCGCTTCGTATGGCAAGCGGCCTGTCTTCGAATTGCAATTTGTCGACTTCATCAATCCAGCGTGGAATCAGCTGGTGACCAATCTTTCGACGCTTCGCTGGCGTTCGTTTGGCACGTGGACCTGCCCGGTTGTGATCTACGCCCCGTACGGCGCGTACCTTCCTGGTGGCAGCTTGTGGCACAGCCAGGCAAACGAAGCGCCCCTCGCGCATTATCCCGGCATCAACATTGCCATCCCAAGCACTCCCGAAGATGCGGCCGGTCTGCTTTGGACGGCGATGCACGCGGATGATCCGACATTTATTTTAATCCCGAAACATCTGCTCTGGGCTGAACATGAATCAGCCGAGCCGCTTCGTGCCGTCCCGCTGGGCAGAGCCCGCATTCGCAGCCACGGCACTGACGTCACGCTGGTGGCATGGGGAAACACCGTGGAAAAATCGCTCGAGGCGCTGGAAGAGCTCGGCCGAGATGCGAGCGTCGAGCTGATTGATCTTCGCTCGATCGCTCCCTGGGATCGCGGCGCGGTCGAGCAATCTGTGCGCAAGACGGGGAGGCTCATAGTTGTCCAGGAGGACACTGAGAATTGTAGCGTGGGTCAGATGATCATCACCCACATCGCCAGTCAGCCGGATATCTGGAACGAAATGGTTAGTCCGCCCACTCTCGTCAGCAAAGGTAACGTGATGATCGGTTACAATCCGATTTACGAATACGCGGCTCTGCCGGATGTGGAACGGATCGTTGCGGCGATCCGTCGTTCGCTCTCCATGCGCGGAGAACGTGCGGCCATCGCGCCGGTGCAACAACGCGCGGAAACCGCGGTAGCGAAAGCGGCGGAAGATCACGTGAAGATCCGGCGCAGCGAGCAGAGCGCGCACAGCATCACGGTACCGATTATGGGCGAAGGAATTCGCAATGCCAAAGTCGTCACACTCTTGAAGAAAGCGGGTGATCCGATCGAGCTGGATGATCCGCTCTGCGAAGTCGAAACCGACAAAGCTGTTTATCCGATTGAGTCGTCGTTCGCCGGCACGATGGG